>NZ_SSXB01000077.1:0-40418 GCF_021698995.1 Blastococcus sp. KM273129
CCACGTCATCGGTCGACGCCGACCAGCTCACCGTCACCTGCGCCGGCCCATCAGCCACCGCCGCCACACCCCCCGGCACCGACGGCGCCGTCGTGTCGGTCGTGCCGCCACCGCCGCCCGGCAGGTCCAGCTCGGCGTGGTAGTAGCGCTTCGTGTTCTTCTCATCGCTGGCCAGCACGACCAGGCCTGTTGCTGCAGTGATCGGCGCCTTGGCCGTGGTCGCGTTGTTGATCAGGGCTCCCGACCACGAGAGCAGTGTGGCGCGCGGCGAGAACGACAGATTCGCGCCCATCGAAGCTCGGCGGTAGTAGATGCTGCCGCCGCTCTCGGTGGACATGATCACGTAGACTTGGCGGTTCGTCGCATCGAGCGCCAATTGGGGTCGGGTCAGCTTCTCGGACACGGTCGCCACCGTGGTAGGCGTCCACGACCCCGTCGACGAGCGGGAGAGCACCACGACGCTCGGGTCGGACCGGGAGTCGGTGGACGCGTCACCGCGGGACGTCTTGATCGCCGCGTAGATCCGGCCGTCGTCCTCCATCAGCGACTTCAGGTTGACGTGGTCGTCGGCGCTGCGCGTGCCGGAGAACGGCGTCTCCATGGTCCAGCCCGCGTTGCTCGCCGCGGTGTCGGGGTGGACCGCGAACCGGATGGCGCTGGACTGCTGGTCCGACCACATCACCCCGATCTTGCCGCCGAACGCCACGATCGCCGAGAGGTCGTCGGCACCGATGACGTTGTCCGGCACCGGCACCAGGAACGGCGCCGTCCAGGTCGTGTCGCTCGTCGTCGAGTGCGCCACCCACACCTGGTCCTGGCCGGTGTTGCTCGGGTTCGGCTTGGTGAACGTGACCCACAGGCGGCCGCGGCTGTCCCGCGCGATCGTCGTGGACTCGATGCTGCCGGAGGTCACCGACTTCGGGAAGCCGCTGTCCATGGAGTAGGTCCGGCTGGCCGGGTTGTAGGACAACCGGGCGGCCTGCAGCGCGCCGTTCGTGACCCGGCTGGCCACGTACAGCTTGCCCCCTTCCCACAGCGCGTCACCGGTGCTGGCGGCCCGCTTGTCCACCACTGTCCTGGTGTCGAGCCAGGTGTGGTCCGGCTGCAGCCGGTGAACGGTGACGTCCGGGTTGCCGTCAGCACCGTTGACGTTCGTCCGCATCAGCGCCCACCACGAGCCGTCGTGGAACCACAACTTGCTCTGCGGCTTGTCCTCGGTCGGCGACGGGCCCGCCGTCGCGAACGCCGGACCAGGACGATGCATGGGAGATCCCCGTGATGTAGGGCGCAGACCACACCGGTCAGCGAGACAGCCGCGCGCAGCGTAAGGACGCACAAGCCCCGATCGAGGCGCTCTCACGCTGGCCGGCTCGATCGCCCGCATGTCACGACGTTCGGTAGCGCTCCATGTGACGAACAGTTGACTTTCGAGCGGAGAAGTAGCGGAGCCTGACTGGGGTGAGGTAGCCCTCGGCGCGCTACTCGAAGGCGCCTGAGCGAGCCAGCGCCCCGACGAGTTCCACGACGTGCGGCGCGAGCCGGTCGGCGAACTCCTCCTGGTCGGGCGAGGCGGGCCAGCCGTCGGAGACGGCGTCAACCAGGGTGACGGGGAGCTCGGCACCTCGGGCGGCCGACGCGAGCGCCTCTCGGGTGTCGCTCTCCGTCGCGGTGACGATCAGGACGATCCGGGCGTCGGGCGCCGCCTCCTCCGTGGCCTTGAAGGCGGCCGCAGCCGCCTCCTCGATCGCCCCGGCCGCTGCCTCCTCCGTGCTGGTGTCGTGGAACACGACGAGCTGCGTGGAGTGCTGG
Source organism: Blastococcus sp. KM273129 (assembly GCF_021698995.1). Classification (NCBI taxonomy): domain Bacteria; kingdom Bacillati; phylum Actinomycetota; class Actinomycetes; order Geodermatophilales; family Geodermatophilaceae; genus Blastococcus; species Blastococcus sp. KM273129. The sequence continues at coordinate 1,810 of NZ_SSXB01000077.1, forward strand.
ACCTCAGCGCGCACCAGATCGACGAAGGAGCTCGCGGCAGGGTGGTCCGGCACGAAAGCGCCTCCACCCTCCCCTGCAGTCGTCACCGCGATCGGAGCGCCCGCCTGGCCCAGCCGTTCGGCCAGAACGGTCGGCCAGGCACCCTCTGCAGACGCCACGGCAGTGGCGACGGCTGGATCACCGCTGATCACGACCGTGGTGACGGGGTGCACTGCGGGCTCGCTGGACTGAGTGGGCGTCCCGGCCCGGCCCGCGCCCTGACCGGGAACGGTCGTGCCCGCCGCGTCCTCCCCCGCGCCCGGGGTACCGACGGCACCGCCGCCCGCCGCGCCGGGAGCGCACGCACCCAGCGTGATCAGGACGGCCACCATCGCAGCCGCCGACGAGCCCGCACGCCACCTGTGCCCGTTGCCCATACGTCCAAGGTTTGCCTTCCCGGTCACGACCGGGCTCGATCGTCGCCGGATCGACACGTCGGTCCAGTCGAAGGTGCGGCGCTCCGTTACCCTCCGTGTTGGAAAGAGGCAGAGCGGGTTGTCGGCGTTCCGGTCACCTCAGAGGTCGGCGGGTTCGGGAGTCGGTGGAACCGGAGCCGGCGCGGCCCGGCGGGGCCGCCGCCCGGAGCGGAGCAACCGGAACTCCTCCTGGAAGAGCCTCCGGGTGAGGAGCAGCGTCAGTCCGCCCGCCGCGACCGCGATCGATCCGGTACCCAGGAGGGTGAGGACCTCCGACGAGTAGGAGCGCAGCCACACGGCGACGGGAACGGCCACGGCCGCCGTCACCGCCGTCGTGGGTAGCGACCGGGCGTAGGCGCGGAGCACCGAGTGCACCAGTCCTGGCCGTACCCGGCCCGAGAACTTCAGCATCGTGGCCCAGTGCGCGACGATGGCCCCGGACGCGCCTGCGGCCACACCGACGACACCCCAATGGCTGCCGATCCAGCACGCTGCCACGACCTCGACCGCATAGAGCCACTGGCGCCAGGCTCCGCCGAAGACGGCCCCGGTGGCGCGGGTCAGCGATCCGCTGATCTTGTACGCGGTGCGTGGCAGCAGCACCACCGCGAGGATCTGCAGCGGCAGCGTGACGCCGGACCAGCCGGGCCCCAGGAGGATGCGGACGATCTCCGGCGCCAGCACGCAGAGCAGGACGCTCGCCGGCAAGGTCACCACGGCCACCAGCGAGTTCGCCACCACGTAGGCCCGGGCGAGCCGGTCTGGTTCGTGCTGGACCCGCGACATCGCGGGGAACAGCACCTTGTCCGCGACTGTCCCGATCAGCTGGGCCGGCGTGACGAGCAGTTGGTAGGCGCGGGAGTAGAGGCCGAGAGCCACCGGCCCGAGCATGGACGTCACCACGAGGTTGTCGCCGTTGGTCCCCACCCAGTTGCCCAGCTGCGACAGCGAGTAGCCGGAACCGAACCGGAACACCTTCTTCCCGCTCGCCAGCATCGCCGCGGGGCGGTGCGGCCGGACGTCGTGCCGCTCGAGCGCGTACCCACCGATCGCCAGGAGCAGCGACTGCGCGATCTGCCCCCAGATCAGCGCAGCGGCGCCTGCGCCCGCGTAGGCGAGCACCACTGCGGTTCCGAGGTACCCGAAGCCGTAGGAGAACAGCTGGAGCAGCGCGAGGGCACGGAACCGCAGCCGCCGCTGCAACAGGCCGGTGGCGACGGCGCTCAGCGCCCCCAGCACGAGCGCCATGCTCACCAGCCGCAGGTAGGAGCCATCCGGCGGCAGCCCCACGAGGGGTCCCACGAGGGGGGCCAGGAGGAACAGTCCGGCGGCCAGCACGATGCTCAGCGCGGTGGAGAGGTAGAACGCCGTCGCGACGTCCGCCCCGTCCAGCCGTCGGGCCTGGACGAGCGCGGGCCCCACCCCGAGCTGGCTGACCATGACGACGAGGCTCAGCACGACCATCGACGCGGCCGCGATGCCGAACTCCTCCACGGTCACCAGCCGGGACAGCACCACGATGGCGACGAGTTGGAGGACCGCCTGGCCGACCGCGGCCAGCATCGACCACGAGAGGCCCCGGATCGCCGTTCGGACCAAGCCCATGGTCAGACCGTTCTGCGTTGCGCGAGGGCGGCGACCGAGCGGCGGACCGACCGCCGAGCCACCCGCTCCGATCCCCTCAGCGCGTCCCTCACGGCCGACCGCACCCCCCGGCGCAACCAGCCGACGACCATGCCCAGCTCGGCCAGGGCCACGATCGGGCTGCTGCGCCGCGCAGCACCGAGCAGGAGACGGCGCGGCAGCCCGGTGACCATCGGGTTGAAGACGGTGACGGCCGCGGAGCCCGAGGTGCTCACGCCGAGCGGCGTGTCCACGTCGACCAGGTCGTCGGCACGACCGAGGACGGTCGGTGAGCGGAGCAGGCCCGGCGGTTCGCCCGGGAACTCCTGCAGGAATTCCCAGTCGATCACCTTCAGCCCCTCGGCCCGGTCGGTGAGGAGGTTGGCCGGCGACAGGTCCAGCAGGAAGCTGCCCTTCTCGTGCAGGGCCCGGGCGAGCTCCGCCATCGCCAGCGAGACCTGGGGTTTCAGCTGCACGTGCTGGACCCCGGGAAGCCTGCGACGGACGTGCGCGCCCGTGTCGGTGTACCGCGGCGAGAGGATCCAGTTCGCCCCGGATGCCAGCATGGCGGGCACCTCCGGGAGAGCCGCGAAGTCGGTCCGCGCACGAAGCTCGCGAGCCAGGAAACGGACCGCGCTCGGGTAGAACAGCTTGCACACGCACTCCCCGAACTCGGGGTGCACGACCACGGCGGAGATCGCCCTGCGGCGGTGGCTCGGAAGCAACTCGACCACCGGAAAGGGGAAGACCGTCTCGGCGCGGATGCGCCCGATCTTCTGGCGGCACCGGTCGAGGACGTCGTCGTCGCGGAGGACCGCGAGGTAGTCCAGCGCCTGACGGGGATCGTCGGAGCTGTGCACCGGGTTGTAGCGATGCTCCGGCGGTACCCCGGCGAGGAGTCGCCGCCGGATGGCGAGCTTGGACTCCAGCACCCGGCGCGCGTCATCGGTGCCGGCCGTCCCGACGGGCGCCCCGGGGAGGGCGGCACGCAAGTCGTAGGCGACGACGTAGGCCGCCGGCGGACCCCCACCGACGGCGAAGGGGCCCCGCCCCCAGTTGCCGCCGCGGACGGCGGCGGTGGCCCGCTGCACGGCGGCGGGATCCAGCCACACCGTCTCCAAGGGCTCGAAGCCCTCGCGGGGCAGTTCGTCCTGCAGGCGGGCGAGCATCGAGATCGCGCGCTCGCGCAGGACGAAGACGCTCAGTCCAGGGATGCCGCCGTCGACGGGGCCGTACTGCTCCTCGATCCGGTGACGCAGCCAGTCGTTGGACGCGGAGAGCTTGTCGAGCGTGTCGAGCGGGGGGCGCAGTCCCTTGCCGGTCAGGTAGGCGTCGAGATCGTCCATGGTGAGAGGCACCGACACCCCGGCCGCCTCGGCGAGTTCCCCGAGGATCTCCAGGTAGTCGTGCTCCAGACCCGCCGTGGCGAGCGGGGCCGCCCCGGCAGATCGAGGCAGCCCCGATGCGTCACCCTTGTGGTATACGGCGTGGTACGCCATGGAATCGAAGTGGTCGAGCGGAGAGGGCACCCGGTAGCGGTCCCGCAGCAGCACCGCCCGCTCCAGCACCGCGCGGGCGAGCGGCTCCGAGAAGTACGGGATGCTGCGGTAATCAGAGCCCGGCAGGCCCGTCACCGAGTAGACGTCGAACTTCTGCCGTCGTGGCGGAAGCCGGTGGGACGTCAGCACGGCCCCGACCAGGTCGAGGTCCTCGTCGGCGACCAAGATGTCGATGTCCTCACCGGGAGCGACCTCGGGAAGCGTCTCGAACCAGCGCAGGACGGCGTACCGGATGCCCTGACCGTTCAGGAAGTCGAAGAAGTCGTCCAGGTCCACGCCGGCGTTGAGGTAGCGCCGCGTCCGCGTCCGGCGGAACGGCAGCGCCCGCCGAGCCACCGTCACGCATCGACCCGAGACGGAGCTGATTCCGGACATCGTCCTACTTCCTGCGACCGGCCGGGGCCGGGTCTCTTCCGTGACGGGACGCGGTCGCGCTCCCCGTCGGCTGGTACCGCGCGGCCCGCAGCTGTTCACGCCCGCGCGCATCGTCTCCCGTGCATTCTGGCGCACGTCACGCCGCATTCGACCGGTGTTGCTCCCGGGAAAGACGTCTCTCACCCACATGGAGCAGGGATCGGGCAGCCCGAAAGAGCGACGTCGTCCGAGGCGTGGCCCTGTGATCGCCGTTTCGCAACTACTGTGCAGACGAGCTTGAGAGATGCGACCGGCACCGTGCCGGTCCACCGACGGCCTGGAACGAGAAGCGGTTGCGCGACGACGGTTCTCGTCCACAGCCACCTTGACGGGAGCCGAGACGTCGATGCCTGCCCGCTCGCCTGCTGTGATCTCGACGCGCCGGCGGATCGCAGTCCCGCTCGCCGCGGTCCTCACCATCGTGGGTCTGGCGTCCTGCGGTGAACCGGGCGCACCTCCCGAGCGCCTGACCACCCCGCCGGGGGTCGAGGTGCAGGCCGACCTCAGCTATTGGTCGCAAGGCGCGGAGGTGCTCGAGCTGGACGCCTGCCTTCCGCGCAACAGCGAGGAGGCCACGCCGGCGGTGCTCCTCCTGCATGGGGGCGGGTTCACCTCGGGCGACCGTGACAGCGAGGGCATGCGCCGGCTGTGCGAGTACATCGCCCAACAGGGCATGGCGGCTTTCCCGGTCGACTACCGGCTCGCGCCCGCGCACACCTACCCGGCGCAGATCGACGACGTGGGCAACGCCGTGGCCTGGCTGCGGGAGCCGGCACAGGTGGAGCGTTTCGGCATCGATCCCGCTCGCATCGGGGTCGTGGGCAGCTCCGCAGGCGCGATCATCGCCCAGTCCACCGGCACCCGCGGTTCCGGGCCCACGGACACCGGTCAGCGGGTGGGCGCCGTCGTGTCGCTGAGCGGGGTCTCCCTGATGACCCCAGAGGCGCAGGAACTCGGCGAACCCAGCCCTCGGGCGACCGACCTGGTGCTGGGCTACCTGGGCTGCAGCTCCGTGGCCGAATGCCCTCAGGCCGCCGAGGCCTCGCCCATCTCGGCCCTCGACCCGTCCGATCCCCCGATGCTCCTGGTGAGCGGCACGGACGAGATCGTGCCGGCCGAGCAGGCAGAAGCCATGGCGGCGGCGCTACAGGACGCCGGCGTTCCTGCCGACCTCATCATCCGGGAGACGTCCAACCACGGACTCGCTCTGCTCGACTCCGATGCCCGCCGCTCGATGATCTCGTTCCTGGAGACGCACCTGTGACCACGATCCGTGAACCCGCCGCCTCGGAGGTCCCGCTGAACGACCACCCCACGGACCACGGGCACGGTCCTGCCCGCTCAGGGTCCCCCTCCCACGCATCCAGCGGTGACGCCACCCTGCGGGACGTCCTGCAGATCATCCGCCGCAACTGGCTCATCGTCGTGGCGGCGCTCACCGCTGCGCTCGTCGGCGGTTGGGCCATCACCCAGGTCACTCCCCCGACCTACGAGACCCAGGCGGCGGTGCTGGTCTCGCCCGCCGTCTCGGGGGACGCCGTGACGATGGCCCAGGCATCGTCGTTCGTGTCCAACCAGGTGGCCACCTACGCCGCTCTCGCGGAGACTCCGGCGGTGCTCGACCCGGCTCTCGAGCTGTCCGGTGCCGGCCTGGCGTCGACCGAGGTGGTCGACGCCGTCACCAGCGAGCTCGTTCCGCAGACGTCGATCATCCGGGTCACCGTCGAGGGCTCCTCCGGCCAGGAGGCCGCCGAGCTGGCCAACGCGATCGCCACCACGCTGATCGACCAGATCGAGCAGCAGACGCCCGCGGACGGCGCGGTGCAGGTGAGCGGCAGCGTCGTGGAATCGCCCATCGTCCCGACCACACCCGTCTCCCCCATCCTGTTGGTCAACCTGGCGATCGCGCTGACCATCGGACTGCTGGTGGCTTTCGTCACGATCGTGTTCCGCCAGGCACTCGCGGCGGGTCCGTCCCGATCGCGATGACGACCGAGTCGTCCGTGCGGCCGAGGTGGGCAGCCGCCCGGGCTGTCGCGTGGGCGGCGCTGGCAGCTGCCACGGCATTGCTGCTGGTGGGGCTGTCCTACCTCCATCCCGTCCTGCCGATCGTGGCGGTCGCCGCGGGAGCGATGCTGCTGGTGGCGGCGTTCCGTCCCAAGGCCTTCGCTCTCATCACGGCGCTGGTGATCGTCACCTCGACGCTGCTGGAGGCCTTCCTGGGGACGCTCGGGGGCTACGCGGACGAAGGCATGATCGCCCTGGCGGTCACCGCGCTGCTCTCCCGGCGGCTCATCACCGAGGGGCGGATCGTCTGGCTCCCGGGCCTCGGGTGGTTCGTCGGATTCGTCGCCATCGGGCTGCTCAGCACCGTGTCCGCGGACGGGCCGTTCAGCATCGCCGTCCCGGCTGCCTTCATCGCCGTCAAGGGGGTGCTCTTCGCCCTCGCGCTGGCGCAGTTGCGCTGGACCCGGGACGACCTGGTCGTCCTCATCCGGGTGGGGCTCGCCACCATCGCCGTCGTGGCACTGACCGGGTTGCTCAACCTCGTCGCACCGGCCACCTGGGCGAACCTCCTGACCGGCAACCCACCGATGAACGGCGTGGGCCCGCTTCCCGCGCTGAGCGGCCTCTTCCAGCACCCCGCCGCGTTCAGCCGCTTCTGCGGCGCCCTGGCCGTGGCCTGCCTCACCTATGGGCTCGTCGTCCGCCGCTCGCTGGCCAACACGCTGCTCACCGCCGTGACCACAGGCCTCGCTTTCCTGACCTTCCAGGTCAAGTCGATCGTCGGGTTGCTCGCCACGATGAGCGCGATCGGCGCCCGGTTCCTCCGCCCGGCAGGCGCGATGGCGCTGCTCTGCGCCGCACCGGTCCTCGCGCTCGTCGCGGCGCCACCACTGCTGGAACTGGTCGGTGCGGACTTCGCGCTCTACGTCCTCCAGGACTCGGCCCGGTCGGAGCTGACGTACGGCGGCTTCCTCGTCGCCGCACAGTACTTCCCGCTCGGTGCCGGCTTCGGCATGTACGGCAGCTCCACGGCCGCCGCGATCTACAGCCCGATCTACTACGAACTCGGCTTTCCCGGCCGCTACGGCCTGAGCCCGGGGACGGGGCAGTACCTGAACGACAACCAGTGGCCGGCGATCCTCGGCGAGACCGGGTGGCTCGGCGCAGCCTGTTTCGCCGCGGGCGTCCTGGCCATGCTGGTGTCTCTCATGCGTCGGACCTCACCCGCCGAGGACAGGCTGGTCCGTTGGATTCGGCTCACCGGGATCGGCTGGATGGTGCTCCTGCTGGTGGAGTCCCTGGCGTCCCCTGTCTTCGTGTCCCCGCCGTCCTATCCGTTCATGTTCGCCGTCGCCGGCATCGCCGCATCCTTCCGCTCCGGGTCGCGCGCTCGGGAGGCCGGCGGTGACCGGCCGCAGGCCGGATCGCCGGCGTACGACGGCCCACGGGCCGGTGCCGTCCACAGCTGAGCGGCACGGCGCCCGGGCAGGCGGAGACCGCGCCCGACCCGGGGCTCGGTCGGCAGCCGGCTCGCCGGTGCACGAGGCGGTGCTCGCTCGGCTGTCGTCAGGCGGTGAGCCGCTGCACCCCGGTCGCCGCGGCCGTGGCCACCACGTCGGCGGTCAGGTCGTCCACCTCGACGGCGAACCCGACGCCGGCGTCGGCGAGCAGCTGCACGAGCTGGTGCTGGTGGTCGTCGACGTGCTCGCCCCGTGCCCGCCGCCTCGGGACGACGACCGGCGCGATGCCCCGGTCGAGCAGTTGCAGCACGGTTCCCACGCCGGCGTGGGTGATCACGACGTCGGCCTGCGCGGTGAGCCGATCGAACTCTGCGGACGGGAGCTCGGCGACGACCCGTCCCGGCAGGTGCCTGCGCGGTCGGGTGTCGCCCAGCTGCCAGACGGTGCGCTCGTCGGCCAGGCCCAGCTGCATGATCCGGTCGATCAGGGAGTGGAACTCGTACCCCCGGATGGTCCCCAGGGTCACGAAGAGGGACGGCTTCCCGGGGGTGACCCCGGACAGAGCCTGCGGCCGGTAGGTCGACAGCACGCTGGGGTGCACCCCCCACCTGCCCCCCGCCCACCCCGGGTGCTGGCTCCTCATCTCGGCGAACCTGAGCGCGGCGATGATGCGCCCGCTGAGCGAGGGCCCCTGCAGCCGGGAGACGCTCTCGATGTAGAGCGAAGGCACTCCGGCGAGTCGTGCGGCCGGCAACGCGGCCAGGGCCACGGCGGCACCGGTGCTCACCGCCGCGGCATAGCTGCCCCGGCGGATGCGGGGCAGGATCTCAAGGAACGCACGCGCGATCGACTTCGCGTCGCGGGGGCGGATGTAGGGCACGAAGAGGACATCGCGGCCCTGGAGGAGCGATTCGCTCTGCGGATTGCGGAAGGTCACCCACAGGGAGTCGTCGGAGGCGCCCAGTCCCGGCGCGAGTCGGACGAGCTGCGCCAGGTGCCCACCGGTCGAAGCGGCCAGCACGAGCCGGCGCCGGCGCCCGTCCTGGAGGTCGGGCAGGGGCGACAGGCTCATCGGGGGTCCTCAGACGTCGTGGCGGGCGGGGCGGAACGTTCGTCCGGGGCGGCGTCCCCGACCGCTTGCTGCGCAGTCGCGGCGCTCCCGTCTGCGGAGGGCAGAGGGCGTGCACCCTGGGTGCCGCCACCCGAGCGGGCGGAGGAGCGGAGGAACGCGGGTGGCACGTACAGCCATCTCACACGGCTGGTGACACGGGCCAGGGCGAGCGCAGCGACCGCCGCCACGACGGTGTAGATCAGCTGGACGGCCACCGCCAGCCACCGCGGCCAGCCTTCCGGATCGAGCAGAGGCAGCGGCGCGACCAGGATCGCGACGATGAACATGTGCAGCAGGTAGATCTTCAGGCTGTTGACGCCGAGCGTCTCGAACACCCCGATGAGGCGCCACCGCACGAGGCGGGCGACCACCATGATGCCGGCCGCGACCGCTGCCACCTGACCCATCAGCGCCAGGAAGGGGATCCAGCGCAGGCCCAGCAGGATCAGCACAGAGACGACGACGAACACCACGCCCGCGGCCACCAGGTGGCCCAGGTGGGCGCGTGCCACGAGGTCCCTGATCTGCCGGGACCACACGGCGCCCACGACGAAGAAGAAGAAGAGCCCGCCGACCCGGTTCCACCCGACGTTCTGGACGTCCACGAGACCGGTGCTGAAAAGGGTAGAGACGATCGCGCTGCCCGCGACCTGCACCCACCCGGGGAACCGGGCGATCAGCCAGCGGAGCAGGGTGAAGAGGAACAGCGCGAAGAGGAACCAGTAACCACGGGGCCACACCAGGATCAAGGGCAGCTCGGCGGGCGGGGTGGCTGCCTCCTCCCCGAAGCTGAGGTCCATCCCGGGGACCAGGTACGTGAAGAGGCTCCGGATCACGGAGAAGACCACGTACAGGTACAGGATCGGCAGGAGTCTGCGGCGCCACAGGGCAGGAAAGCTGAACTGCGCCTGCCGGGCGGCGAACATCCCCGTCAGGAGGAAGAACGCCGGCATGGGGAACAGCTCGAAGGCCGCCCGGGCTCGGCCGAGCATGGCGTCGACGCCGGCCGACTGCAGGTACAGGATGACGTGGTAGGCGACGACCATGAACATGGCGACGCCCTTGGTGGGCTCGAGCCACGCCAGGCGCCCTGCCGTCGCTCCGCCGGCGCTGCCCGACATCCTCACCCCATTCCCCCACCGGCCCTCGTCGGCCGGCGGTGTGGATCCGCTCGGATGCGTCGACGCATCGATCCAACGGTGCGCAATGCTACGAAACCGGCGAGTGAACGCGAAAGGAGTGGAGGTCACGGTCCCCCGGACGGGTCTCGTCCCGCCAGACCGGTTGCCCGGGCGGCCCTGCCGAAGGTGGGCTGCTCAGCGGCCGGCGCGGAGAACCGGTCACCGCACGCTCACCGGCAACCCTTCGACGTTGCGCAGGGCGAGTTCCACGACCCGTGGCAGCGCGGTCCGGATGGCACGTCGGGCTGACGACGCCTCGTCCAGCACTCCCTCCACGGCGTCCATGACGTCGGCGGAGAAGCCGTGCTCCGGTGACACGCACAGTCCAGGAACTCCGAAGAGCTGCATGAGACCCTCGACCTTGCCCTGCGTCGCCAGCGTCACGGCCGGTACCCCCTGCAAGAGGGACATCACCGCCAGGTGCATCCGACCGGTTACCGTGATCGTCGACCGCTCCGCGAGCCCGCGGACCTGGGCGGGGGTCAGGAGCCTGCGCACGTGCGTCACGTCCGTCGGCCCGGCCCGTTCGGCCACGGCCGCGCAGGCCGCCAGGTCACCGGCCCGCTCGCGGGCGACGTGCGGCAGCAGCACGACGTGCAGGCCCCGCGACCGGAGCCCGTCCACGACGGCGACGTAGTCGTCGGTCTGGTCCAGTCGCTCGGCCAGCAGACCGCTGACGTTCACGAGCGCGACCGGTCGGTCGACGCCCTCGAGGACGTCCGCTGCCGCGGACCGCTCGACCGAGCGAGCGGCGAAGACGACGTCCGCCGCCTCGCGCACCCCGACGATCCCGTCCCGGCGCGCCCGCGCTGCCGAGACCGGGTCACGGAGCAGCAGTCGGACGCCGCTCCGTCCGGCGGCGGCGAGGGATCGGCGGGCCGCTGACCGTGGCCGGTCGCTCCAGCTGAAGCCGATGACGCGCGTGTCGACGCCGGCCCGTGCCGCTGCGGTGGCCAGCGTCGACCGGCGCACGGAGGCGGGCAGCGAGTAGCGGCCGTCCATGACGTCGGCCCCCACGATGCAGAGGTGCGCCGCATCCGCCAGCGCCTCGCCGAACCCCGCTACCGCGGCACGGTGCTCGGCGCCGTTGCCGTAGAGCAGCCCGGGGAGCCGGCAGACGGACACGCGCCGGCGGCAGTCGTCGGACATCTCCGGCTCTGCGGCGTCCGGCACGATGACCGTCACCGGACCGCCGATGTTCTCGATCAGCGCCTCGAGCAGGGCCTGGTCCCCGATGTTGCCGTTGCCCGGTGCCGAGACGATGAGCGTGGCCCGGGGGGTCCGCGTGCGGGCCCGGAACGACCGGCGGACCAGCGTCCGGTCGACCAGCCCCGGGAGCCCGCTGCCGACGACGGACCGGCGCCAGACCCGCAGGGCGCGGGAGAAGAGCACGGTCACGACTCCACCTCCACGCGCGGCGCCGGCGGCCGCGGGTCCACCGGCTCCGTCGTCGTCCCACCGCCCCGGGCGCTGCGTACCGTGCCGCGCAGGGCGGCGATCGCCCCCAGGTCCCTGCGGAACGCCGGCCAGAGGAGCCCCAGGGCGACGACCACCGCCAGCACGCCGGCGCTCCCCACGAGCAGCCGGAGGAGGTGCGCATCCGCCGGGATCGGGAGGACGGCCAGGTGGGAACCGGTCGCAGCCAGGGCCAGCAGGACACCGGCACGGACCCCGTTGCCGAACAACCTGCCGGAGAGCCCCTCGACAGCCCGGCGGATCCACCACAGGGCGACGGGCCACGCACAGGCCGCGGCGACCGCGTACGCCACCGCCACGCCCTGGACGCCCCAGGAGGACCCGGCTATCACGAGCAGCACCATCGCCGGCCTCGTCACGAGCGCGTAGCGCAGTTGCGACCGGGTGAGCCCCCTGGCCAGGAACACCCAGTACACGGCGTAGGCCGCCGACTGGAAGAAGCCGGCGATGAGCAGGACGCGCAGCAGGGGGACGACGTCGGCCCACTGGTCACCGAGCACGATGTGCACCACGGAGGGTGCCTGGGCGACCAGCAGAGCGAACATCACGGCGATCAGCGTGAGCAGCACCACCTGCCCGTAGGAGACGAAGTCCGAGAACCGCCTCGGCTGCGACTGCAGCCGCGACAGCACCGGGACGGCCACCCGCGTGGAGGGCGCCTGCAGCTGGAGCAGCAGCAGTCTGACCAGCTGCGACGCCCGGTCGAACAGGCCCACGGGCGCCGTCCCGAAACGTGCCCCGATCGTCAACGTTGCGGCGCTGGTGCCCGCCAGGTTGAGCACCTGGGCGCCGAGCAAGGGCAGCCCGTAGCCCACGAACGGCCGGATGGTGGCGCCCCGGTCGATGCCTCCGGGCAACCACCTCCCGCCGGCTGCGAGCAGCAGGAGCGTCACCGCCCCCTGGACGAGTTGCAGGGCCACCAGCGCCCAGTACCCGTGGCCCAGGAGTGCCAGCGAGATGCCGACGGCCACTCCGACGGCCTGCCCTGCCGCTTCCGTGCTGACGAGCACGCCGAATCGCAGGGAGCGGACGTGCATCGCACGGTGCTGCGTGGACAGCCCGTTGAGCACGAAGGTCACGGACAGCGCCATGGCCACCGCCGTGAGCCGCGGATCGTCGAAGGCGGCTGCGATCAACGGGGCAGCAGCGCAGAGCAGTGCGGCCAGCACCACCCCGATGCCCGAGTTCAGCCAGAACAGGTTGTCCCGCTCCGCCCGGCTCAGGGTCGAAGCCTGAACGGCGGCGGTCGAGAGCCCGAAATCGCGGAACAACTCCCCGATGCCCACGATGACGGCCACGATCGCCACCACCCCGTAGTCCTCCGGGGACAGCAGGCGGGCGAGGACGACGATGCCGACCACCTGCAGCAGCGCCCGGGCCATCTGCCCGCCCAGGGAGACGACCGCTCCCCGCGAGGCGGCCACCCCCAGGCTCGCGCCGCCTCGGCCGGCCGGGCCGGTCCCGGCTGCTCGTGTCACCGACCGCGCCTGAGGGCGAGCGCACGGAGGTAGGCGTCGCGGTGCCGACAGCCGATCCAGGCCCAGTCCCTGCCGTCCAGCCGGGGCGGTTCGTCCGGGAGGGCCACGGTGGAGTCAAGCGCCGCCTCCAGGACCTCCGGCGTGAGGTCGCCGGTGTGCTGGAGCACCCATCCGGGTCCGACCTCCTCGGCGAGCGCTTCGTTGGTCGGTGAGGAGGGGACCAGGACCGGCCGTCCCAGTGACAGCCCGGCGAGCAGCGAGCCCGAGTTGTGCATGAAGCCCCGGTAGGGCAGGACGACGAGCTGCGCCCGGCAGATCTCGTCGACGAGTTCGGCATCGTCGACGAACCTCAGGGTGCTGCTGATCCGCGGATCACGCGCGCACGCCTCGAGCACGCCCTCGGCCTGCCCCGGGTGCGGCTGTCCCACGATGCGCAGTCGAGCATCGCTGCGCGGCAGCTTCTCGAAGGCCTCGATCAGCTGGTCGACGCCCTTGTAGGGCCGGATCAGCCCGAAGTACAGGACCCGACCCGGCTCGGCCTCCGGCTTCCGGTGCGGCGCGAAGGCGTCGCGGTAGTGCCCGTGCGGGATCAGCCAGACCTCGCCGCCCACGGCCGGGCTCGCCTCGTTCAACCGGATCACCAGATCGATGCGCCGGGAGAGCTTCGCGAGGGCCCTCTGCTCCGCCGCGCTGCCCTCTTCGTGCGGCCCGAGGTTGTGGGCTGTCCAGACCAGCGGGATGCGTTGCAGCCGCAGCCGCAGGAGCAGCACGGCCAGGAGCCGCCGCTTGAGGATGCGGGCGCCGATGCCCCGGCTGTCGCGAACCAGCAACTCCGGCCAGTGGACGTGGAGGACGTCGTACCGGCCGAAGAGGGCGGTCCACCAGGTGAAGAGGCGCACGTCGACGTCCGGGGGCGCCCCCTCGACGATCTGGTCCACGTACTTGGTGGTGCCGTCGGGCGGCCGGAGCGAGTGCAGCACGATCAGCGGACGGGGCCCGCGGCCCGGGGCCTCCGAGGCCTCATCCATCCCCTGTCCACCGTCAACGGTCATGGCGACGGCGGCGCTCCCTCCTCCGTGCGGCTCGGCCGCCGCGTCACGGGGCCGAGGGCCCCACCGGCGCCACGCGCGGACGGGCGCCCTGATCCCGGCTCTTCGTAGGACGCTAGCGTCCCACGGCCGAGGTGGCGGCCGCCGGGTCCGCGGGCCTGCGGCCGGGCCGCCCGCCCGTGATCGCCCAGTACGATCGTCCGCGGGAGGGACATGAACCGGATAGCAGTGATGGCTCCCGCCCCCGGGGCACGGGTCAGCGGCACGGAGGACGTCCGCATCCGGGTCACCGGCGGGGACACGGTCGAGGATGTCCGGCTCCTCACCGGCGATCTCGCCGGGGAACCTCTCGAAGCGACCCGTAGCAGCGGGCGGGAGTACGTCATCCGCTGGGACACCACCCGGCGAGGCGACGCCGGTGGCGAGGCGTCCGACGAGGATGACGTCGCGACGCCGGGGGACGCGATGTTCTGGCTCACGGCGTCCGCGGTGGTGGACGGGGTGGCGGTCCGTTCCGAGCCCGTACCGGTGGTCACGGCGAACGACCCGCCGGGGCCCGGAGACGTGCCCCCCGGCGGATGGCGGGCGGAACTCGCGTGGGCGGCCGACTACAGCGCATCGACCGACCGGTGGCAGGCCGGCCATTCCGCGGTGGTCGGCGGCCGGTACGCGTCCGTGCAGGACGACCCCCTGCTGGGCCCGGTGCGACGCGTCGTGCGGGTCTCCGTCCCCGACCGGGCCCAGGACGACGACGACCAGCCGACGACGTCGACGGTGCGCTTCCAGTCGTCGAGCCCGCAGGTCATCCAGGAGGGCGATGAGTTCTGCGTCGGCTTCGCGTTCCTGCCAGATGACGACTTCCCGACGTCCTATCCCGACGACGACGTGACCAACCCGGGCGACCGTCCTACCGGGTGGATCGCGCTGTTCCAGTTCTACGGCCCGCCGTACAACACCAGCGCCCCGCTGGTGCTGCACGCCAGCCGGCCGACCGTCGACACGCCCCTCGACGAGTTCAAGCTGAGCGGCAACGACCTCAACCCCGGCGATCCGGCGCCGCTGCTGTGGCTGCCCTACCGCCGGGGGCACTGGACCGACGTCGTGCTCCGCATCCGCGCCTCGGCCATGGTGGAGGCGGGGTGGATCGAGGTCTACGCCAACCAGGGGGAGTCCACGCGGGTCCGCCCGATGCCGCTGCACGGCCTGCACCGCATCCCGCGCGTCCTCTTCCGGGAGGACTCCGAGGAGTTCCGCACCGACATGCAGATCTACCGGATCAACGACCGCTTCGACCGGGTGACCGTGTGGCACACCGGACACCGGATCGCGGAGACGGTCGAGGAGGCGGATCCCCGCTCCTACCGGGAGCCGGCGGCGTGGTGAGGGACGGGATCTCCCGGCGCGCCTTCCTCGGGGCCGGCGCCGGCGCCCTGCTGCTCGGCGGGATCGCCGTCGTCACCTCCCAGCAGGACGGGCCGCCGACCACGCCCGGGGCGACGACGCCGACCGAGCCCGCCGAGGACCCGCGACCGGCGCTCGCCGACGTGCTCGCCGACGCGGACGCCTCCGCCGGCGTGCGCCTGCTGGGCAGCCAGTGGGCCGAGTGGTACGGCGCCCCCGCAGAGGAGTGGAGCGCGCTGTTCATCTCCTGGCTCCTGCGCGCGCGGGGCCTCCCCAGGACCGACGACGTGGCCGAGCTCTACGACTTCTTCGACCGCGCCGACTCGCTCGGCGACCGGCCGGAGGTCGGCGCCCTGATCTTCTACGCCGATGGACCTGTCCTCCCGTACCGCGTGGGGTTGGTCACCTCCGTGACGGACGGCGTGGCGCAGACGATGGAGGGCGACCACCCGGTGAGCCTGCCGCCCGCGGAACGCTTCGTACGGCGCTTCGCCCGGCCGTGGGACGCTGCACGCATCACGTACGCCTACCCTTCGTACGCCTGAGAACCGGTCGCGGAGGTGCCATGCGGATCAGCGTCGTCCTGCCCGTCTTCAACGACGCGGCCCACCTCGTCGACGCGATCGACCGCATCCTCGGCCAGACGGGCGTCGACGTCGAGCTGGTCGTGGTCGACGACGGCTCCACGGACGGTTCCCGCGCGCTGGCCCGCGCCGCGGCCGACCGGGACCCCCGGATCCGGCTGATCGAACTGCCGCAGAACGGGGGGGTGGCCCGCGCCCGCCGCTGCGGCGTCGAGCAGGCCACCTCGGAGTGGATCTGGTTCGTGGACTCGGATGACGACTGGTCGCCAGGGTCCGCGGAGCACCTGGTGACGGCCGCCGAGCAGAATCCCGGCAGCGACGTCGTGGTGGCTGCGGCTCGGTACGTCTTCGAGTCGGGTCGGACGCCGGCTCCGCTCGTACCGCCGACCGGCCCCCCGGTGACGGGCGCAGACGCGTTCCACCTGCTCCTCGTCGGGCGTGTCACGGGCCACCTGTGGAACAAGCTCTTCCGCCGGGACCTCCTGCTGTCCGTCGAGTTCACGCCCGCCCGGGTGCAGTCCGACCTGGCCTTGGTCGCCCAGGCCCTGGCCGCTGCCGATCAGGTCTGCTTCACCCCGGCGCACGTGTACGACTACCGGGTGCGCCCGGGCTCGATCATCACCAGCCGTTCCAGCCGCGCCGAGTCGCTGGACCTCCTCGCCGGCGCCGTCGAGTCCGCCGCCAGACGGCTGGGCCAGGAAGTGGTCGACAGCGACGACTACCGCTACTTCGCCCTCCGGTATCTCACGCTCTCCGGCCTCAAGGACGCGGTACAGGGGCCTTACACGGCGGAGGCGCGCCGGCAGCGCATCCGGCAGCTGCGGTCCCGGGTCCGCGTGCCGGACATGCTGCTGCTCGCCCGGCGCCGTGACCTGAAGCGACTCGCGTTCGCGGTGTCGGCGAAGATGTCGCTGCCCCTGTACCGGAAGCTGCTCGCCGCCGCTGACCGGTGAGGCATCCCCGCAACGTCTCCACCTGTCGGGTGACGACCCCGTCTCGAGCCCACTGCGGCCGCCGGCCGGGCCAGTAGGGTCGGCGGAGATCCGTACCGGCGGCGCCGCCGCCCGAAGGCGTGGAGGAGCTGGCATGAGGCGTTCCCGAGGTCGCTCCGACGTGGCCCGATGAGCGCCAGGCACTCCGCTCCACGGGCGACCCAGGTCTTCGCGGTCGCCCGGGGCCAGTACGACAACATCGGCGACATCGTGCTGCGTCGGCAGCTCCTCGACTGGATCCGGCCCGCGGGCGATCTGCACGTCTACGTCGGCCGCTCCCCTGCCGGCTACGACGAGGGGCTGCAGCTCGCTCCGGACGACAAGGTGTACCGGTCCCTGCGCACCTGGTACGGCGCAGCGTTGTCCGCGGCGCTGCGGGGGCGGGCCGCCTACGCGTTCAAACCAGGCGAGATCCAGCTGACGCTGATCGGCATGAAGGAGCACCTCTCGCTGCTCCCCCTGCTGATGGCGCTGCGGCTTCGCCGCGGGGCGGCCGTCCGCGCGGGCGTGGGCACGCGAGACTTCGCACCGCTACCCCGAGCGCTGATGCTGCCGTCGATCCTGCTGTCCGACGTCACGCTCTGGCGGGACGACGCCACTGCTCGGTACATGCGGCGAGGTGGGGTCATGCCGGACCTGGCGTTCGGCGAGGGCGGCGGCGACGCCGACGTCGCGTCCTTCCGGGAACTCGCGCCCGAACGCGACGTGCTCGTGGTCTCCATGCGTGGCGACGTGGACCGGCCGTACCCCAGCCGAGCATGGATCCGCGCGGTGCGCGGCTTCGCCGAGAGCAACGGCTGGCGCATCACCGTGGTCACCCAGGTGCGGGTGGACGACGAGCGCACCGGGCGGCTCGCCGACGATCTCGGCGGGGAGGCGATCCACTGGCCGCCGGACACGCCTCACGACCTGCAGGAGCACCGGCTGCGCGAGGTCTACCGGCGTGCGGCGATGGTGATCTCCGACCGGTTGCACGTGGTCATCGCGGCATTCACCGACGGCGCCGTCCCGGTGGGCTCGCCGGTCATCCCCTCCGACAAGGTCGACCGGCACCTGCGGACGATCGGGATCGAGGGGGCCACGGTCGACGCCGGCTCGGATGACGAGGACGAGATCGCTCGGCGCCTCAGCGCCCTCGCCGCTCGCCGGACCGAGCTCTTCGACCACCTGCTGGAGGCGCGTCAGCGGCTGAGCAGGCACCGCGGCGAGATCCAGCAGGCGCTGGGGCGATCCCCGGGAGCCCCTCGGCCCTCCGTCCACCACCTCGGCCGCGTCGGAGACATCGCGGGCGGCATGACGCAGGTCGTCAACGGCTACCTCGAGTGGCGGTTCCCCGAGGTCGACGTGGAGGTCATCACCTCGCGCGGCAACCCGCACGACCTGCGGGCCGCGGCGGTCAAGGGGGCATCCGCTCTGCTGCGGATCCTGCGGCTGCCGCGCCGTTCCTCGGTGCTGGTGGCGCACCTCTCCGGCGGTGGCTCCTTCCTCCGGGAAGGCGTCCTGCTGCGCGTGGCACACCTGCGCGGGCTCGCCACGGTGGCCCATCTGCACGGCAGCTCGTTCGCCCTGTTCGCCGCCCGGCACCCGCGCCTCACCGCCTGGGTGCTGGGTGGCGCCGACCGGGTCATCACCCTCTCGGGCGAGGCGACGGAGGTCGTGCAGCGCGCCGTGCCGCAGTCGCGGGTGGCGCTGATCCCCAACGCCATCCCCGGCAGCCGGCCCAGCCCCAAGCGGAACCTGGTGGTGTTCGGCGGTGTGGTCTCCTACCGGAAGGGGATCGACGTCCTCCAGGACGCCTGGGAGAAGATCGACGCGCCGGACTGGGAACTGGTGGTGGCCGGGCCCGTGGAGGACGAGCGGCTCATCCGCCGCGACATCCGCGGGCTCACGTTCGCCGGCGCCCTGCCGCACGAGGAGCTCATGGCGCTGCTGGACCAGTCGCGCGTCGCGGTCCTCCCGTCGCGCCAGGAAGCGATGCCGATGTTCATCCTCGAGTCCATGGCGCGGGGCAACTGCGTCGTCTCGACGGACGTCGGTGGTATCGCCGCCGTGCTCGATGGCTGCGGCGTCGTGGTCCCGCCCGCGGACCCCGACGCGCTGCGGTCCGCCCTGCAGGACGTGATCTCCGATGCCGACCGGCGGGACGATCTCGCCCGGGCGGCCCGGACGGCGTTCGAGGAGCGCTTCAGCTCGGCGGCGGTGTTCCCGCGAGTCGAGGCCCTGTGGCTGGCGGCGCTCGCCGAGCGCAGGGGGGCATCGGTCCGCTCCTGAACCGACGGCGCCCACGCTCCAGGCGCGCCGCCGTCACTCCGGCGGTGGCGCCGTCGTCTCCTCGGGAGCCGTCGTCTCCTCGGGCACCGTCGTCTCCTCGGGAGCCGTGGTCGTCACCGGAGGCTGCGTCGTCACCGGAGGCTGCGTCGTCGTCACCGGAGGCTGCGTCGTCGTCACCGGAGGCTGCGTCGTCGTCACCGGAGGCTGCGTCGTCGTCACCGGAGGGTGGGCTGCACGGAACCGCTCGGCGACGGCGGAGACGACCGGGGCACGGGACTGGGCCGGGTTGCCGCGCCGGTTCTCTCGACCGAGCGGATCGAGGGCGCCGACGCCGATGACCGGCCACTCGGCGCAGACGACAGCGGGGCCCAGGGGGCTGACGACTCGAGCAGCGATGCGACCGCCCGGGGCAGCAGAGAGGGCGTGGCGGGAGTGGCGCCGGCGGCCGTGGCTGCGCTGCCGGACTCGCCTGGCGTCTCGGTAGCCACGTCCGGGGCGACGGCGATCCCCTCGGCCGGCCTCGGGGCCAGCGCTTCATCGAAGGGCTTCTCGTGCGGCACCGCCGGCAACGGTGCGAGCCGGTCGGCGGTCGAGCCGACCGAGCCCTGCACGACTGCAACCGGGACGACCAGCAGACCGAGCACGCCCAGGCCCGCGCCGACCGCCCAGCGCCGTCCCGAACGGTCCACCGAGGGGGAGGGTCGACGCGCCATGCCCGCGAAGTTAGGCCACGCCGGAACACCGACCGCCGGCATCCCGGTCGCTGCAGTCGGCGTGCCGGTCTAGCGCCGAGCGCCCTCACCCAAAGGATCTGACCGACTACCGGAAGTCTCGGAGGAGGTCGCCCCGCCGACTCGGGCGACAGCCGGTCAGGCGCCCGATGCGGCGGCGGCCTGCCCGCGCGGCGCCGTGACGGTGCGAGCTCCCACCCAGTGCTGGCTCCCGTCCACGGACGCCCGGTCGTCGGCGAGTCGGATCCCACGGCCGAGCGTCACCGCGACGACCCCTGACAGGAACAACCACACGACGATCCCGACGCTCCAGGCCCACAGCATGCAGTGATCATGGACCGTGGTCCTCGCTGGGTGTCACCGCTCGACTACTGGAGATGCCGTGTCGTCCCATGCGTCACAGCAGTCGCACCAGTGGCACTCGGGTCGGCCGGCGACTCCCCCGCCGCCGGCCCCGGGCAGTCGTCAGGTCGCGCGGCGGCCCAGGGCCCGGTAGGTCCAGCCAGCGGCTTCCCAGAGGTCGCGGTCGAGCGCGTTCCGTCCATCGAGCATGCGCCGGGACCGGACGACCTTGCCGAACTCCTGCGGGTCCAGCTCGCGGTACTGCCGCCACTCGGTGAGCACGAGGACCGCGTCGGCCTGCTCGGCTGCTTCCTCGGGGCTGTCCGCGTAGTCCAGGTGCGGCCACTGCCGGCGGCTGTTCTCCACCGCGGCCGGGTCCGTCACCCGGACGACGGCGCCCTGGAGCTGGAGCTGCGCGGCGACGTTGAGCGCCGGGGAGTCGCGGATGTCGTCGCTGTCGGGCTTGAACGCCGCGCCCAGGACGGCGACCCGCTTGCCCAGCAGCGAGCCGTCGCACACCTCACGTGCCAGCTCCACCATGCGGATCCGGCGGCGCATGTTGATGTTGTCGACCTCCTTGAGGAAGGTCAGCGCCTGGTCGGCGCCCAGCTCACCGGCGCGGGCCATGAACGCCCGGATGTCCTTGGGCAGGCAGCCGCCGCCGAAGCCCAGGCCGGCGTTGAGGAACTTCCGCCCGATCCGGTCGTCGTAGCCGATCGCGTCGGCCAGGAGCTTCACGTCGGCACCGGTGGCCTCGCACAGCTCGGCCATCGCGTTGATGAAGGAGATCTTGGTGGCCAGGAACGAGTTCGCCGCCGTCTTGACCATCTCGGCGGTCGCGTAGTCGCTCTCCACCTTGGGGGTGCCGCGCTCGACGATCTGCGCGTACACCTCGTCGAGCAGCGCGCGGGCGGTGTCGCCGTCGGCGCCCGCGGGCAGGCCGTACACCAGCCGGTCGGGGTGCAGGGTGTCCTGGACGGCGAAGCCCTCGCGCAGGAACTCCGGGTTCCACGCCAGCAGCGCCCCGGGCACCTTCCCCTCGACCATCTCGGCCAGGCGTGCCGCCGTCCCCACCGGCACGGTCGACTTGCCCACCACGAGGTCTCCGGACGCGAGTACCGGGAGGAGCGCCTCGGTGGCCGCCTCCACGTACCGGAGGTCGGCGGCGTACTCGCCGCGCTTCTGCGGGGTGCCCACGCAGACGAAGTGCACCCGGGAGCCGGCCGCGTCGGCGAAGTCGGTGGAGAACGTGAGCCGCCCGGAGGCGAGGGTCCGGCCGAGCAGCTCCCCGAAGCCGGGCTCGTGGAACGGCGGGGCCCCGCGCTGCAGGGATTCGACCTTCGCAGCATCGACGTCGACACCCACCACCTCGTGACCGAGCTCGGCCATCGAGGCGGCATGCACCGCACCGAGGTAGCCGCAACCGATGACCGAGATCTTCATGCGATTCTCCTCCAGCCCAGGACGGCTCACTGGGCGAGCTGTCTCGCCACTCAGCGCCGTGGCACCCGGACGTTACGTCGCCGCTCCCCGCGAAGGCCAGACAGCGGCGGGCCGCCGTCACCACGTAGGGCTACGCGCGCCCCGCACCGCGTCTTCCCGCACCGTTCCGGCGGGCGTCACACACCGGACATCCCCCCAACGCACTGGCACCGACAATGGAAACGGTGGAACACTTCCAGACAGCCCGCGTCGGGCGCGCACAATCCCACACCGAATCGGGTCCACCGGGTGGATCCGCCTTCCTTGCGAGAGTCGTATGGAATGGGCTCTGCTCGCAGTGAGTCTGTGGGTGCTGTGCGCTCTCATTCTGGCGCTGTTCATCGGCCGGACCATCCGACTGGCCGACCAGCGGGAGTCGATCCTCGATCACCGACCGAACGTCGTCGTGGACGACGGACGACCCCACTCGCCCCTGTCGACACGCGACTGGGCCACGACCGCGACAGGTGAGTCCGCGTACCTCCCACCGAGCAGGCGAGGGGCGGGCCAGCGCCGACACCTCGGGTGACGCGGCCCTCTGCTACCGGTCGCCGGCCACGGCCGCGTCCATCCCCATGGGGGGAGCCGGGCTCTCGGTTCCGTTCGCCGCCTACCCTCGGGGCCGTCGTCGTCACACACGGGGGGTCGGGCATGAACACGGTCGAGTGGCCCGGGAACCCGGCCTCCGACTCCGCTCGCGACCGCGCCGGAAGCAGAGGCGCCCGGTGACGGCGCCGCCGACACCGGCCCCTGAAGAGGCGTCCGCGCTCGCGTCGACGGTGATCGACGGTGGCTTCTGCATCGGCTGCGGCACGTGCGCCGTGGCGGAGCCCGACGTGCTGGGCATGCGACTGGACGAGCACGGCCGGTGGCAGGCCTACCTGAAGGATGCACCCGGGCGATCGGCCGGTCGACCGCTGACGGCCATCTGCCCGTTCGCCGAGAAGTCGGAGGACGAGGACGCGCTCGCGCGACGCTTCCTCCCGACCTCCGAGCTCCGATACGACCCGCCAGTCGGCTACCACGACAGGATCTGGGCCGGACACGCCGGTGACGAGTACCGGCGGGCCGGCAGCTCCGGTGGACTGGCCTCGTGGTTCGCTGCGACGCTGCTCCGCCGGAACCTCATCGACGCCGTCGTCCACGTCCTGCCCGAGAGCTCCACCCAGGACCCACGGTTCCGGTACGCCGTCTCGACCACGGTCGAGGAACTCCTCTCGGGCAGCAAGTCGCACTACCACTCGGTGACGCTGCACGCAGCGCTGCCCGAAGCGGTGAGCGCCCATGAACGCGTTCTCGTGATCGGCGTCCCGTGCTTCATCAAGGGTCTGCGCAATCTCATGCGGGTCGACGACCTGCTGCGGAGCCGCGTGGTCTACACCGCCGCGATCTTCTGCGGGCACATGAAGAGCACGGCGTACGGCGAGCTCCTCGGCTGGCAGATGGCCGTTCCCCCCGACGAGCTCGCCGCCGTCAGTTTCCGGGAGAAGCTCGAGGGCCTACCGGCGAACGCGTACGGGACGAGAGCGACCCGGTCTGACGGCGAGAGCGTCACGCGTTCGGTCAAGGAGCTGCCCGGCACCGACTGGGGCCTCGGCTTGTTCAAGTTCGACGCGTGCGACTTCTGCGACGACATCAGCGGGGAGACCGCGGACGTGTCGTTCGGTGACGCCTGGCTGCCCGAGTACACCGCCGACTGGCGCGGCACGAGCCTGGTCGTCGTGCGGGATCCGGCCCTGTCGGCGCTGCTCGCTGACGGCGCTGCGCGCGGGGACGTCCGCCTCGAGGAGGTGTCGACGTCTGCGAGCCTGCGTTCCCAGGACGCCAACTTCCGGCACCGGAGGGAAGGCCTCGCCTACCGGGTCGCGGCGGCTCGTGCGCAGGGGCGGTGGGTGCCACCGAAGCGGGTGGTGGCGACAGGACGCCACCTGACCCGGCGGGAGCGACGCCGTTTCGAGGCCCGCAGCGCGATGAGCGCGCTGAGCCACGAGGCGTTCCGGGAGGCCAGGAACACCGGTGACCTCGCCCTGTTCTGGCGCCGGATGGATCCGCTCATCGCGGAGTACCGCTCACTCATGACCCGGGACCTGCTCGACCGGGCGGTGCGCGAGGTCCGGCGGGCGGTGACCGGGCGGCTGCGGCGGGCCGGCTACCTGCGCCGCAATCTCTGACGGTCCGGCGGCAGCGATGCCGAGGGCAACCGCGACGACGCGGAGGTGGGGCGGAACCGCGCTCAGCAACGTGACGTTCCGGGGTCGGACTGCAGGAGCCGGTTTGCCATTCCGTCGAGAAGGACACTGTGAGCGGCATGCTGATGCTCCTGAGCACCTGGGCGGCCGTCGCGCTGCCTGTGGCCCTGCTCATCGGGAAGTCGGTCCGCCTCGCAGATATGCGGGGATCAGCGCCAGGTGCCTGGACCGTTCCCGACTTCATGCCGACGGAGTGGACGATGCGGGTGGCCGGCTCGCGCTGATCGAAGGCACCTGAGCCTCACCCAGGAGGGGCAGGGCCGCCCCCGCCCTTCCAGCGTCGCCGTACCCTCGGCCGGGTTCCACGGCGACGGGGGTCAGACGATGCAGAGCGACGGCGATGGAGGGCGCGGAAGTGGGCGCACGGGTGACACCACACCCATCCCTGTCGTAGCCGGTGCCGAGAACCCGGACGAGGACCGCGCCCGCCGCCGCGGGCCGCGGCGGGTGCTGATCGGCCTCGGCGTCCTGACGCTCGCGCTGGTACTGCTGCTCGGTGGCGGATTCTGGTTCCTCGCCGACCGGTGGGCCGGCAACATCGACCGCGTCTCCGACGTCTTCGCCGGGCTCCCTGAGGAAGCCCGCCCGGCGCCCGCCACCCCGCAGCAGACCGCCGGCGAAGAGCCGGTGACCTTCCTGCTCGTCGGTTCGGACACCCGGACGGAGAGCGCGGAGGGCGTCGCCCCCGGAGGCCGCTCGGACGCGATCATGCTCGCCAGGCTCTCGGCCGACCGGCAGCACGCCCAGCTCATCTCCATCCCCCGCGACTCGTGGGTGGAGATCCCCGGCCACGGCATGAACAAGATCAACGCCAGCTACGCGTTCGGCGGGCCGTCGCTGCTCGTGCAGACCGTCGAGCAGCTCACCCAGGTGCGCATCGACCACTACGTCGCCATCGACTTCGACGGCCTGATCCAGGTGACCGACGACCTCGGCGGCGTCGACGTCGTGGTCGCCGAGACGACGCAGAACGGCCCGTACACCTTCGAGGCCGGCATGAACCACCTCAACGGGGACGAGGCCCGCTGGTACCTTGGGCAGCGCTACGGCCTGCCCGGTGGGGACTTCGACCGGGTGAAGCGGCAGCAGCAGTACCTGCGGGCCGTGTTCGACAAGCTGTTCAGCTCCGAGACCTTCACCAGCCCGCCGAAGCTCGACGCGGCCATGCTGGCCATCACGAGTGCCGTGAGCGTCGACGACACCCTCAGCAACGGCGACCTGCTGAGCCTGGCCTACTCGATGCGCGGCGTGACGCCTGGCGATGTCGAGTTCTTCACCGCCCCGGTGCTGGGCACCGGCACGGAGGGGGTGGCCAGCGTCGTCTACCTGGACGGCAACGCAGCCGAGCGGATGTGGGAGTACCTGCGCAGCGACTCGCTCGGCCAGAACGCCGCCGAGTTCGCCGACGAGGCACTCCCCGACGTCCCCCGCTGAGGCCGCACCCATCCCGCCCCTGGCACGACACGTCCCGCCCTAGGCGTCGCAGCGTCCATCTCTACGGCCTTCGGCTAAGCCGACTCATCTCGGCCGGTGAAGGCGCGATCCGCTGCTACAGGGAAGCTAGATGACTGATCCCAAGGTTCAGTGGTCGTAGGCGATCAGTGCTCGTGGGGTCTTGCGCCTATGTGGTCGTTGTGCCAGATCGCGGCGGTCAGCGCCAGGACCCGTTGCAGGACGCGCACCCAGACCCACACGTCGTCAGACGACAGGTCCGTGTCAAGGGCAGTACGGCGATCAGCCAGCGGAGGGTGTCGGCCAGCCGGCGCAGCCGCTTGCTGTAGCCGGGCTGCTGGGGCAGATGCGGGAAAAGGTGCCGCAGCTGGGCGTGCGCGCAGCGCAGCCTGCGCGCCTCGCTGGTGCGGCCCAGCAGAGCCTGCATCACCCCCAGGGTTATCAGTTGGGCGTCGTTGATCCGCGGCGCGATCCCGACCGCGGGGCGTACCGGTGCCCGCTCGGGCGAAGCCTTCAACAGATCGTCGGTGCGTACATGAAGTGCCGTGGCGAGGGCGTCCAGATCGCCGTCCACGAGTACCTACGAGCTTCGACGTCGGATCAGCAACGCCGAGCCTGGGCACCCTCGCCCCTCACGTGATCAAGTACGCCGAAGCGCCGGTGACGTTCCCGCGGGAACGTCACCAACCCCTGGATTCGGTCACCTACTAGGGGAACCGAGATGCCATCCGCACCTCCGGAGAAGGTCTCGGTCGGCACCTAGGGACGCCAGCGGGCTGAGTCCGGGTGCGTCTCGGTGCGGCGAGCGCTAGTAGGCGCCCGAGCCGCGGAGAACGGCGCCGAAGGTCTTCCACAGGATCATCAGGTCGAACGTCAGGGTCCAGTTCTCGACGTACCGGACGTCGAGTCGCACCGAGTCGTGCCACGAGAGGTCCGAGCGGCCACTGACCTGCCAGAGACCCGTGATGCCGGGCTTGACCAGCAGTCGACATGCCATGTCGAAGCCGTACTGCTGGACCTCGCGGGTGACGTGCGGGCGCGGCCCGACGAGGCTCATGCTGCCGTTCAGCACGTTGAACAGCTGCGGGAGCTCGTCCAGCGAGTACCGGCGCATCACCGCGCCGACGCGGGTGACGCGCGGGTCGCGCTTCATCTTGAACTGGACGTCGTTGCCCTCGTTGCTCTCCTCGAAGAGCGTGTCCACGAGCTTGTCGGCGTTCGGCACCATGCTGCGGAACTTGTAGACCTCGAAGGGCTGGCCGCCCCGGCCGATCCGCTCGTGCTTGTAGAACACCGGCCCACGGCTGGTCAGCTTCACCGCCAGGGCAAGAGCGACCAGCATCGGCGAGATCAGCAGGATGCCGAACAGCGCCGCCGAGCGGTCGAAGAGGTTCTTGACGATGCGGCGGTGACCCGTGAACTCGGGACGCTCGACATGCATGAGGGGCAGTTCGGCCACGGGCCGGATCCGCACGCGCGGGCCGGCGACCTCGGTGACCGCGGGCGCCAGGAGCAGTTCGGCCTGCGTGTCCTCCAGATCCCAGCCCAGCTGCCGCAGGGAAGGGCCGTCGAGCTCAGGGGAGGGCAGGACCGCCACCGTGTCGACCTCGATGACCCCGCCACGACGGCGGTCGCCGCCGACAGCTGACGTGGACCGTCAGCCGCACACTCAGTGGGCAGGCGGGCCAGTGCAGTCGCAGACGCAGTAGGTTTCGGGCTGATTCATAGGCCGCTTGAGCCCCTCAGGGGTGACGTCGTGACGCATGTGGCGAGCGTGCCGAGGTATCGACGACACGTCCTTCTTATAGCTTCCAGACACGCTGGCGCTCCTACGCTGCGCAGCATGCCCTGCCCCTGCTGTGGAGCGACGGACAGCCGCACGCAGATCCTGACCGGCTACTGGCGGTGCGACGCCGAGGCCCGCGTCGAGCACCTCGTCGGTGCAGCTGCCGGGGCAGAGCCCGCGGCGGTTCCCTCACCGCCGGCACCGCGCCGCTGCGGCACCGTCTACATCCAGACACGCGACGACGATGGCGCCACCTGCCGCTGCGGTGAGCCGGCCGTCGGTGAGTGCACCGAGTGCACGAAGGCCGTCTGCGCCGACCACTCCGACCTCTGGCAGGGCTGGCGGGTCTGCGACCGCGACCTGGCCACCGCCCGCCTGCGCGCCCGCGCGGCCGCCGTCGCCGAGGAGCATCGTGGCGCCGAGGAGTCCGCCGCCGCGGAGGCCGAGCGGCTGCGCCAGCGCACCACCCTGCTGGACCTCGCCGACGAGGACGCCCTCTGGCTGCTCTACGCCCGCGACGAGCGCCGCACCGAGCAGCAGGTGCGCTCCGCGGTGCACGTGCTGCGCCGGCTCACCGCCGCCCAGTTCACCGACGTCTGCCTCTACCTGCTCCCCTACGCCCGCGAACCGGAGACCCGGCGCACCGGCCTCACCCGCCTGACCGGCTGGGCCTTCGAGGGCACCGGCTACCACGGCCGTTCCTGGTTTCTGACCCGCAAGGGCGAGTGGCACCGCGGCGGCCCCCTCGGCGAGGAGCGCCGGCGGTGGAAGGACGTCCGCTTCGACGACGTCGAGAAGCGCGCCGTCATCGACGAGTTGGCCTGGCAGCAGTCGATCGACAGCCGTCTGGTCTGATCGCGGGCGGCCCATCGCCGGGTCAAGGCTCCCGATCTCGAGCGACCTGTCGCCGCCCTGCGGACTGGGACGATGGAACGCGTGCGCATGACGACACGGCTGGTGGCGACCGCCGGAAGCCTCGCCCTGGTGGCCGTGGTCGCCGGTTGCGGCGCCGAACGGTCGGACGACGCGCCCCTGCTGTGGGCCGAGGAGTTCGACGGGCCCGCGGGCACCCCGCCCGATCCGGACGTGTGGACGCCGGAACTCGGGGGCGGCGGATGGGGGAACGAGGAGCTCCAGACCTACACGGCCGAGCGCGCGAACCTGGCGCTCGACGGCGAAGGCAACCTCGCGATCACCGCGCGCGCTACCGGCCCCGCCGATAATCCGCTCTGGACGTCGGCCCGCGTCACCACCTTCGGCGCTCGCACGCTCCATCACGGACGCATCGAGGTGCGGGCCAAGGTGCCATCGGGCAACGGCATCTGGCCGGCCGCCTGGACGCTCGGCCAGGACATCCAGCGAGTGGGCTGGCCGGCCTGCGGGGAGATCGACATCATCGAGTCGATCGGCCCGGCCACCGAGGCGCTCCAGACGGTGCACGGACCGCGACCCGACGGCACCAACTGGCTGCAGAGCGTCGTCACACCGGTGGACGAGCCGCTGTCGGAGGACTTCCACGTCTACGGAGCTGACTGGTCCGACGATCGGATCACCTTCTCCATCGACGACCGGACGACCGGTAGCGTCAGCCGGGCGGACGTGCCCGACGGCGGCCGGTGGCCGTTCGACAGCCCCCAGTACGTGCTGCTAAACGTCGCGGTGGGGGGCCGGCTCCCAGGCCCCCCCGACGCCTCCACGCCACGGACCGCGACCATGCTCGTCGACTGGGTGCGGGTCTACGCCCCGGAGTGAGCGCGCGCCGCTGCCCCAGCCGGCTCGGGCGCCGGCTGCCCCACCGGACGCACGTCCTGCTCCGCTGCCCACGGCGGCAGGACGGCGACGTGTGGTTCAGGCCCTCCTGCCGGGGGATGCCCGCCCCCACAAGGACCACCTCACCGGCAGGTGCGAGGCACGATGCCGGCCGACCACCGCGGCCGCCGGCCGGCGCCCCGCCATGGCGGTGACGCGGGTGGGCAGCTCCAGGAGAGGCACGACCACCATCGCCGCGACGATGACCGTCGCCCAGGCCAGCATCGGCCACCCGGTACGTCCCAGCATGAACCCGCACACCACCGCGGTGGCCATGAGCGCAGCCATCACGAGGTGCTGTCGGAACACCGGCAGCGGCGTCACCCGCTCGGAGCCAACACCCTTGGGCGTGACCTTGAAGGTGAGCCGTCGGCCGACGAGCGCGTAGGCGACCGCGAGCGCGTAGACCGGCTGCACCCCCGTGCCGACCAGCCGCCCTGCCAGCCGCTCTCCTGCTCCGGCCCCACGTTGAACCGCTGCATCCAGAAGGTGTGCAGCTGTCGCCAGACGAGGTAGGGGCCGTAGGCCGCGACGAGCGGGAGCAGGGAGATCGCGGCCGGCGCGTTGCCGGTGGCGAAGTAGAAGCCGGTCGGTGCAGTGACGCATGACACGCATGGCTCACGACTTTGTTGGGCGCACCGGTTCTACGCGGTGGAAGTCACCGCACACCTCACCGGGGTCGGCCGTCAGCGGTCGGAGCTGCGCGTACGTCGGCACAGAGCGTCTACGGGACTCCGCGCTGCGCCGACCGGTCACCGAGGGGACACGCCCCATGGCCGCCGAGCACCCACCCGCAGCGGGCCGCAGATCCGCCAGCCGCACACCAGGTGCGGGATGCAGCCCTCCCACCCGGACCGGTGGGCGCAGCCCCGGACCGGTGGGCGCAGCGGCGGGGTCACGGCCGCTGCGCCCGCACCGCCGTCACGGGCCGACCACCCCCGTGCGCGGTCGGCCCACGTGCGGGCGGTGGGGTGCGCGCTGCCCCCGTCCGGATCGGGGTCGCGCGCCTCCGCCACTGAACCCGGCGCCGCCGCCCACGGGCAACGAAGGAGAGGCGCAGATTGGGCGCAGGCCGATCTGCGCCGCCTCCACCTGCTGGTTCGCCCGCTGCGCTAGGTTGCCCGGACCAGTTCCGGAGCACGGGGGTGCCGATGAGCGAGACGAGCGAGACGGCCGCCGACCCCTTCGTCACCCAGGTCGGCTGGCTGATCGCCTCGGCGGGCGGGAAGGACCAGCTCGTCACGCGCAGCGGCGGCCTGGTCAGCGCCCGCACCCTCGACAACTGGATGGCCGGCAGCTACCCCCGCACCAAGGTCACCGGCGCCGTCCGCGACCTGGACGCCTGGGCGCGCGCCGAACTGCCCGGCTACCCCCAGGCCGCCGGTGTGCCGGCGCTCGTCGACTCCTGCGGCCCCTACCGCGGCGCCACCGCGGCCGGCCTCGTGCTGGAGGTGGACCCGGCCGCGGAGCCCGCGCCGACCCGCCGCCGGCTGCCGCCCTGGGCGTTGGTGGCGGCCGCCCTGGTGCTCACCGCCGTCCTCTCCTCCGCGCTGACCGCCTTCCTGATCGGCGAGCGCGGCACGGCAGCGGACCCGACGATCGGCGCCACCGACCTGGTCGACCTCCCGCTGCCCAGCACCGGCGACGGCACCCTCGTCGAGGAGGAGGCCGGCAGCATCGGCGCCAACACCTTCGCCGACCCGCGCACGCTCTCCGGGCGGGGCGCACCGGTCCCGCCGCACACCACGATCCACGTGCGCTGCCGCTACTACGCGCCGAGCGTGCCCAGCGTCAGCCCCGACGGCTTCTGGTACCTCATCGAGACCGAGCCCTGGAACGGCCTCTGGACGCCGGCGAACTCCTACATGAACGGCGACCCGCCGGGTGGGCCGTACCTGCACAACACCGACCTCGCCGTCCCCGTCTGCCGGTGACGGGCCGCTACGCCGCCTTGGGCAGCAGGCGCAGCCGGGCCCAGAAGCCGCTGCTGCTCTCCGGCGTCTCGCCCTCCGCACGCGCGGAGGCGGCCTCCTCGGCGTCGTCCCCGGCCTCCTCGGCCGCCTGCAGGCGGGCGCGCGACACCGGCGGCAGCCGGTGCACGTCGGCCGGCCCGTACGCCGACGGCGGGGCCGCGTGGCGGCCGTAGCTCTCCGCCGACCCGGTGCGGAAGGAGACCGTGGCGCTCATCCGCTCCGCCGTCGCCGACTCCTGCTCGTGCGTTCGCTCCACACCGCACTCATCGGCAGCCGCGGGCCCGCCCGTGACGGGACGGCTCCCCCCACGGGGTGAGCCCGCCCACGCGGCACTGAAGAACAGCCGCCCCGCGGCCGATGCCCTCTTCCATGGACCAGCAGCAGCAGACGGCGACCACGCGTCGCCGTCCCGGGCGTGCGCTGCTGCTGGCGATCGGCCTCACCGCGCTCTACGCCACCGGCATCGGACCGCGGCCCGCCGGAGCGGCCTGGGACCGCGCGTACGACGTCGTCCTCTACAACCTGCCCTACCTCGCCGCCGCCGCGGCCTGCCTGCTGACCGCGCGCCGGGTGCGCACCGAGCGGCTCGCCTGGGCCGCGCTGGGCGGCGCGCTCGTCCTCGGCGCCCTCGGCAACGCGCTGCGGGTGCTCTCCTCCGGCCTGCAGGGCAACGAACCGGCCTCCACGCTCAGCCACGGCGTCATGTTCGCGGCCTACCTGGCCATGTACGTGCCGGTCGTCGTGCTCATCCGCGCCCGGGTGCCGCGCTTCCACCCCAGCATGTGGCTCGACGGCGTCGTCGCCGCGCTCGGCAGCCTCTCCGCCGGCGTCGCCTTCCTGCTGGGCCCCTACCTGCTCACCGACCCCGGCGAGAAGCCGATCGCGGCCGTCGACCTCATGGCCCCGATCACCACGGTGCTGCTCATCGCCGTCGTCATGGCCGTCGGCGGCATCCTCGGCGTGCGCCTGGACCGCACCTTCGTGCTGCTCGGCGCGGCGCTGGGCATGATCGCCGTCTCCGACCTGATCCTGTTCGCCCTCAAGGTGCGGGGCACCTACGTCGACGGCGGGCCGCTGGAGCTCGGCTGGCTGCTCTCGGTGATCCTGGCCGCCTGGGCCGCCGACGGCGCCGTCGAGCCGCCCCGCCGGCTGGGCAGCAGCGGCTCGCGCATCGGCTGGCGGCTGATCGCCGTCCCGCTCGCCTGCCTGGGCGCCAGCCTCGTCGTGCTCAGCCCGTGGTCGCAGCCCGTCCCCGAGCTCGCCGGCTGGCTGGCGATCGCCTGCGTGCTGGCCGGCGTCGTCCGCATCGCGGTCACCTTCCGCGAGGTGCGCGGCTACAACCAGGTGGTGCTCGAGTCGCGCACCGACGAGCTGACCGGCCTCGCCAACCGCCGCGCCCTGCTGGAGCGGGCGCAGCGCGTCGTCACCGCGGCCACCCCCGAGCGGCCCGCCGCCCTGCTGCTGCTCGACCTCGACGGGTTCAAGGAGATCAACGACAGCCTCGGCCACACCGCCGGCGACGACCTGCTCCGGCAGATCGGGCCGCGGCTGCGCGGCTCGCTGCGGGCCGGCGACCTGCTGGCCCGGCTCGGCGGCGACGAGTTCGCCGTCCTCATGCCCGCCGCGTCGACCGCCGAGGCCCGCGCGCTGGCCGACCGGCTGCGCAACCTGCTGCTGGCCCCCTTCACCGTGGCCGACGTCCGGCTGCACGTGGGCGTGAGCATCGGCGTCACCACCACCCCGGTGCCCGCGCGCACCGTGCAGGAGCTGCTGCACTGCTCCGACGTCGCCATGTACAGCGCCAAGCGCGCCCGCGAGGGCGTGCACGTCTACGTGCCCGACCCGGTCACCGGCACCGCCGGCAGCGACCGGCTGCGCACCATGGAGGAGCTGCGGACGGCGCTGGCCGGCGACGAGCTGCGGGTCTTCCTGCAGCCGCAGATGGACATGCGCGACGGCCGCATCGTGGGTGCGGAGGCGCTGGTCCGCTGGGAGCACCCCACCCGCGGGCTGCTCTCCCCCGCCGCCCTGCTGCCCGCCGCCGAGCAGGCCGGCCTGCTGCGCCCGCTCACCGACCGCGTGCTCGAGCTCGCCCTGGAGGCGACCGCCCGCTGGTGGCCCGGGCGCGAGATCCCGGTGTCGGTCAACCTGTCGGCGGCCAACGTCACCGACCTCGACCTCGCCGGCAAGGTGGCCGCGGCGCTGCACCGGCACGGCCTGCCCCCGCGGGCGCTCACGCTGGAGCTGGTCGAGGACACCCTCATGGCCGACCCCGAGCGCGGCCGCACGGTGCTGGCCGACCTGCGGGCCACCGGCGTCCGCACCTCGATCGACGACTACGGCACCGGCTACAGCTCGCTGGCCTACCTGCGCCACCTGCCCGCCGACGAGCTGAAGCTGGACCGCACGCTCACCGCCGACGTCGACCGCGACCCCCGGGCCGCCGCGATCGTGCAGAGCACCGTCGCGCTCGCGCACGCCCTCGGGCTGAGCCTGGTCGCCGAGGGCGTGGAGACGCTGGCGACCAGCGCCACGCTCGCCCGCCTCGGCTGCGACGTCGCGCAGGGCTACGCGATCGCCCGGCCCATGCCGGTCGACGACTTCCTCGACTGGCTCGACGCCTCGGACTCCGGGCTCCTCGACTGCGCGCTGATCCCGCAGCTGCACACGGGCGGTAGCGCGGGCTGACCCCTCCGGGTCAGGACGACGCCCTCGGGGTGACGCACGACCGGGCGACACGCCGACCTGGGTGAACACTGTCCGCTACCGGATGTGGACTATGAGCGGGTGACGCCGCCCTCCCCTGCCTCTGACCTGGTCGCCCTCCCCCTCGCCTGGCGCGACCTCGCCCCGGAGATCCTCCGCCAGCGCCTGGTGATCGAGGGCTACCCGGCCGCTCCCGTGGACGACGCCCAGATCCGCACGTACCTCTCGGCGCTCTCCCGCGAGGTGGACATGGTGCAGCTGCTCGAGCCGGTGACGCACCGCTCCGACCTGTACGGCTGGGCGGGCTGGATCCACTGGGAGACCTCGGGCGCGCACTTCTACGCCTGGGAGCAGCCGCGGCTGTTCTTCTCCGTGGACATCTACACCTGCAAGGCGTTCGACCCGGACGTCGCGGTGGCGTTCACCGCCGACTTCTTCGACGCCCGCACCGTCGTGGCGAAGGGCTTCTGAGATGGCGTTCCGGCTGCTGGTCGCGCACACGCCGGCCGAGCGGGAGGCCGCGCGGCAGGTCGAGGCCGACGTCTTCCTCCAGGCGTTCGGCAACACCCCCGAGCTCCTGGCGCAGGAGTACGGCCCGTTCGAGCAGCGCTCCCGCTTCGTCACCGTCATCGACGACGAGAGCGGCGTCGCCCTGGGCACCGCGCGGCTGATCACCGACGGCGCGACCCCGGTGAAGACCCTGCTCGACATCGCCGGCGCCCCCTGGCACCTGCCGGTCGCCGAGAGCCTGGCCACCGTCGACCTGGAGCCCGGGACGGTGTGGGACGTCGCCAGCCTCGCCGTCGACCCCCGCTACCGCGCCGGCGCGGCCGGGGCCGAGGTGAGCGTCGCGCTGTGCCACGGCATCTGGCGGTACGCCCGCAACTGCGGCGTCCCCGGCATGGTCACCGTCCTCGACGACCGGGTGCACCGGCTGGTGCGCGCGATGGGCCTGCCCTGGCACGCCATGGCCGGCGCGACCTCCCAGCCCTACCTCGGCTCGCCGGCCAGCACCCCGTGCGTCTTCGCCGTGGCGACGGCGGAGGCCGAGGTGTACGGCTCCCGCCCGGACCTGGCCCCGGCGCTGGACCACGGGATCTTCCGCTCGATCACCGTCGACCCGGCCGACCTGGCGGCGGCCCGCGGCACCTTCGCCGACGCGGCGGAGCCGGCGCTCGAGGAGGCCCCCCGCCGCGACACCACCGGCTGGCGGCCGCCGACGGCCCGCCGCTCCGAGGTACCGCTCGCGTAGCCGGCGCCCGCCGGAACGCCGCTGCCCCGCGCCTCCCGAGAGACTCGGGAGACGCGGGGCAGCTGGCACTTCGTGCACAAAGTGCCGACGCCGGCGGGGCTCCCGGAGGTCAGCACGTGCTCCTCGAGCAGTCGCGCTCTGCCCCGCCCCGGTGGGCAGAGACCTGCTGCCCCGCCCCCCGGTGTGCGGCGGGCGGCCGGACCGGCGGGCCCACCCGCACCAGCGCCCGGGGCGGCACCGGGGTCACGACCGCACGCCGTCCGGCACCATCTCCCGCACGGCGCCCGCCACCAGGTCCGCGGCGGCCGCGGTCAGGTGCGTCTCGTCGGTGCGCAGCAGCACCGAGCCGGCGAACGCGGGGCAGCGGCCGTCGGCGCAGAACATCTCCTCGGTGCCCACGTAGGTGACGTCCGCACCGTCGGCCTGCGCCGCCTCGACCGCGGCCCGCTCGGCCGCGGCCTTGTCCTGGAAGCCGCGGCTGATCGTCCGCACGCAGTCGTCCGGCCCACCGAGCCGCCCACCGCACTCCCGCGGGTCCTCGCCGAGCGGCGGGTTGCCCAGCACCACCACCGAGCCGACGGACGGCGCCACCGTCTCGAGGGTGGACTCCAGGCCGCTCTGCCACTCCTCGACGGCGTCCTCGTCGACCGCGCCGCTGACGAAGTTGCCGAAGTACCCCTGCCCGGCCGACAGCACCAGCACGTCGGGCTCGGTCTCCTGGATGAACTGCAGCGTGGTCTCCCGCGCGGCCGCGCAGTCCTCCGGGAAGCCCGGCGGCTCGGCCGGCGGGGCGACGGCGACGTCGACGAACGGGCAGGAGGCGTAACCCAGCCCGAGCACCTGCCAGTCGTCACCCTCGAACAGCGCGTCGACCGTCGGCCCCCAGCTCATCGCCACCGAGTCACCGACCAGGAGCGCCGTCCGCGGCGCGTCCTCCGGCCCGTCCTGGCAGACCAGCGGCTCGCCCCCGGCGGTCACCGTGTTGCGGCAGCCGGGTGCCTGGGTGCCCATCTCCTCGGCCTGCTGCTCGGGACCCAGCCCGTCGAGCGAGGGGGTGAGGTCGGCCGGCCAGGAGTCGGCGGCCAGCGCCGCCTCCACCTGCTCGGCGAGCTCGGCGGCGCTGGGCCGTTCCCCCGCGACGACCGCGGCATCCTCGCCGGCGGTACCGGTGCCGCGCAGCCACGACGGGCCCCAGAACTGCGCCAGGCCCACCGCGAGCAGGACCGTGGCCACGGTGACGGGCAGCAGCACCCCGGTCCCCGGCGGCCGTTCCCACCCCGACACGTAGCGGGGGCGGGGACGCAGGTTCAGGACGGGCCGCTCGACCCAGCGGTAGGAGGCGGCGGAGAGCACCAGCGTGAGTGCCAGCAGCGCCAGCTGCACCGGGAGCTCGTCGCCGAAGGTGGCGAACCCGAACACCACCACCGGGAAGTGCCACAGGTAGATGGAGTACGACCACCGGCCGATCGCCTGCGACACCGGGTTGGTCAGCACCACGGTGGCCGGGGAGGCCGGCGGGTCGGCCAGCAGCACCACCGCCGTCCCGATGACCGGCAGCAGCACCCACGGGAAGGGGAACGCCGACGACGGCGAGATGACCACGGCGGAGCCGAGGATGACCGCCAGCCCGCCGAGGGTCAGCAGCGGGCGGAGCCGGTCGGCGATGACCACCCGCCCGGCGAGGACGGCGATCAGCGCACCGGACAGCAGCTCGCCGGCCCGCGCCAGGGTGTCGAAGTAGGCCGCCGTCGGGGCGGTGCTCGTGCGGTAGGCCGCCCACGCCAGCGAGAGGGCGATCCCCGCGCCGATGAACCACACCAGCCGCCCCGGCCGGTGGCGGAGGTCGAGCGCCCGGTAGCCGGCGAAGAGCAGCAGCGGCCAGAGCGCGTAGAACTGCTCCTCGATCGACAGCGACCAGTAGTGCTGCACCGGCGACACCGGGCCCTGCGCCTGCAGGTAGTCCGCCCCGGCGGCGACCAGGTGCCAGTTCTCGACGAACAGCGCCGCGGCCAGCGCGTCCAGCGCGGTCTGGTTCGCCCGGGGGAGGAAGAAGACGGCGTACCCGGCGGCCACGGTCACCGCCAGCACGACCATCGCCGCGGGCAGGATGCGCTTGGCCCGCCGGATGTAGAAGTCGCGGAAGGAGACCCGGCCGGACTTCGCCAGCTCGCGCAGCAGCAGCGCGGTGATCAGGTAGCCCGAGATCACGAAGAAGACGTCGACGCCGACGAACCCGCCGTGCGGCCAGCCGAGCACGTGGTCGGCGACGACCAGCGCCACCGCGACGGCGCGCAGGCCCTGGACGTCGGCGCGGAAGCGCAGCGGGCCGCCGGGGGGCCGCGGCGTCGTCCGGGTCGTCGCCTGGTCGGTAGCGGACATGCGCACGAACGTACTGGCGCGGACGGGCCACCGGGAGCGTGTTCCGGCCCGGTTCCCCAGGCCGGGTGCATCCCGGCGGTGCCCGACGCCGGTCGCGGCCGGTGCGTCCGCCCGGGTGACCAGCGCGGCAGCGCCCCGGGGCGCCCGGGTCAGTGCCCGGCGAAGCGGACGTCGCTGATCGCGGTGAAGTCCCGGATCGCGGCGTCGTTGCCGGTGCCCGCGATCTCCAGCACCACCTGGCGGGTGCGCACGCCGCCGGGGAGACCGAGGTCGACCGCGGCGGGGGTCGGCGACGCGATCGACTGCCGCTGCACGGTGCCGTCGTCGAACCGCCAGGCCACCTCGGTGACGGTCCGGTTCTCCAGGAAGCGGTCCGTCCCGTCGGCGGGGTCCACCTTCGCGTAGCCCGGCACCAGCCCCACCGAGGTCACCGTGACCGGCGCCCCGAAGTCGTAGACGAGCCGCTGCCCCACGGCGGCGCCCGCGCAGCGCCAGGCCGTGGCGCCCAGGGCGTCCAGCGTGAGCTGCGGTTCGTAGGTGATCTGGTTGCCGAGCGAGTCGGCGCTGGAGGGCGCCTGGCAGGTCGCCCGCACCGACACCGGCTGCAGCGGGGCGGCCGATCCGGTGCCCGCGACCGCCGCGCCGCCGCCGTTCCCGGCCTCCTGCGGGGCACCCGCGCCGGGCTCGGCCGGCGGGCCCGAGACGCCGGCCGCCGCGAGGGCGCCCACGAACCCGAGGGCCAGGGCCAGCCCGCCGGCGACGAGGTACGTGCGCGCCGGCCGCCGGCGGGCGGTGACCAGCGGCACCGGCGGCACCGGCGGCACCGGCGGCGGAGCCTGGACCGGCGCCGGGGCCTGGGCCGCGGGCCGGCCGGGGAGCGGGAGCTCGCGCGTCGGCATCGTGGGCGGCGGCGCGAGCGGTGCGGCCGGCGCGGGCGGTGCGGGCGGCGGCGGGGCGTTCTCCCGCGCGGCCGGCAGGTTGCCGACCGCCTCCGCGAGCCACGCCTGGGGCCCGACGCTGGGCAGCGGGGTCACCGGAGCGGTACCCGAGGGTGGCGGCGGGTCAGCGGGTACCGGGGCCGCCGTGGCCGAGCCGTCGTCGTGAAGCAGGTCCCGCCACCCCCAGGGGCGCCCGCCGGTCGCGGGCGCGCAGCGCATCGATCAGCGCCGCGTCCTCCGGGCGCCCGGTCACGATAAGCGCTGACCCGGCCGTTCCCCGGGTCAGCGGGTGGTCGTGTCGGCGTGCTCCTGCTGCCGGGCGGCCAGCCGCTCCTTCTGCGGGACCACCACGTACTTCGGGTCCTTGGTGCTGGCGATGCCGGCCTCGAAGACGCCGAAGCGGGTGAGCAGCGACCCGGCCGCCAGCACCAAGGACCCGAAGTACGTGG
>NZ_SSXB01000078.1:0-19968 GCF_021698995.1 Blastococcus sp. KM273129
CCCTGGCTGGAGCACTACAACACTCAACGCCGCCACAGCGCCCTCGGCGGGGAGTCCCCGATCAGCCGACTGGCACCAACCTGATGGCTCGGTACAGCTAGCGTGCATGCCGTGACCACCGAGCGCGGACCGATCGAGTGCTGGCTGACCGACATGGACGGCGTCCTCGTCCACGAGGGGAACGCGCTGCCCGGCGCCAAGGAGTTCCTCGACCGGCTGGTCGAACGGCGACGGCGGTTCCTCGTGCTCACCAACAACTCCATCTTCACGCCGCGCGACCTGGCGGCCCGGCTGAGCCGTACCGGCCTGCTCGTGCCCGAGGAGGCGATCTGGACCTCGGCGCTGGCGACCGCCGACTTCCTCGCCACGCAGCTCCCCGGCGGCTCGGCGTACGTCATCGGCGAGGCGGGGCTGACCACGGCGTTGCACGAGGTCGGGTACGTCATGAGCGACACCGACCCGGACTACGTCGTCCTCGGCGAGACGCGGACGTACTCGTTCGAGGCGATCACCCGGGCGATCCGGCTCGTGGAGGGCGGCGCGCGGTTCATCGCCACCAACCCCGACGTCACCGGCCCCTCCCCCGAGGGCCCGCTGCCGGCGACCGGGTCGGTGGCAGCGATGATCACGGCCGCGACGGGCGCGAAGCCCTACTTCGTCGGCAAGCCGAACCCGATGATGTTCCGCAGCGCGATGAACCGGATCGAGGCGCACTCGGAGTCCACCATCATGGTCGGGGACCGGATGGACACCGACGTCGTCGCCGGGATCGAGGCCGGGCTGGAGACGGTGCTGGTGCTCTCCGGTTCCACCGCGGCCCACGAGGTCAGCCGCTTCCCGTTCCGCCCGAGCCGCGTCTGCGACTCCATCGCGGACGTCATCGACCTCGTGTGAGGGGTCGCCCCTGCGCTCAGCTGTCCTCGTAGGCCAGCCGCGAGTCCGGGGCGGCCAGCAGGTACAGCACCGCGGCCACCAGCGCCAGGATCGGCAGCCCGATCAGCGGCTGCTGGGCCGAGAACGCGAAGGTGAAGCCGGTCAGCCCCAGGAACAGCTGCAGGGCCACCACCGGGGCGCGGGCCCAGGCGGCCACCCGCCAGAGCCCGCGCGCGGCGGCCAGCAGCACGCCGGCGGCCAGCGCTGCGAGCACCACCTCGGCGAGGGCGCGCGGGACGCTCTCCGCGTTCCCGGTCAGCGTGAGGTAGAGCAGCACCAGGGTCAGGACGCCGAAGGCGAGGCCCTCCACCGCCACCACGAGCGCCGCCCGGCGCAGCGACGGCGGGGCCTGCGGCGTCGGCTTCCCCGGCTCGGCGGGGCGTGCCACCGGCTGCGCCACCGAGGCCCCGAACAGCCGGTCGGCGAGGCGACGGGGCGGCGGAGCGGGCGCGCCGCGGTCCTCGGTCACACCGCCGAGACTACGCGGCCGGCTGCTGCTCCCGGTCCCCGCCGGCGCCCTCCGGCGTGCACCGCGATCCCCTGGTTAGCCTGACGGCATGCGTGCGCTCGTGGTCGTCAACCCCGCGGCCACGACCACCACCGCGAAGATGCGCGACGTGCTGGTCGGCGCCCTGGCCAGCGAGCTGAAGGTCGACGTCGCCGAGACCACGCACCGCGGGCACGGCCACGAGCTGGGCGCCACGGCCGCCGCCGACGGTTTCGACGTCGTCGTCGCGCTCGGGGGCGACGGCACCGTCAACGAGGTGGTCAACGGCCTGCTCGCGCGGGGACCGGGACCGGGTGTGCCCGCGCTGGCGGTCGTGCCCGGCGGGTCGACCAACGTGTTCTCCCGCGCGCTCGGCCGGTCCCGGGACCCGGTGGAGGCGACCGCGGAGATCCTCGCCTCCCTGCGCACCGGCCGCACCCGCTCGGTCTCCCTCGGCACCGCGAGCGCGACCGGCACCAGCACCGCGGCGGTCACCGGGGTCGCGCCGGCGGTGGCCGAGGCCGTCGCCCGCGCCGAGGCCGCCGCCGACGGCCCGGGGTGGACCGACCCCCGCTGGTTCGTCTTCGCCGCGGGCTTCGGCTTCGACGCCGAGGTCATCGCCCGGGTCGAGGCCCGGCGCGCGCGGGGACGGCGGTCGACCGGTGCCCTCTACGTCCGGGAGGGCACCAGCGCCTTCCTCTTCGGCCGCGAGCGGCGGCGGCCCGCGATGACCCTCCAGGTACCGGGGGAACCGCCGGTGGAGCAGCTGTTCCTCTGCCTCGTCTCCAACGTCAGCCCCTGGACCTATCTGGGGGCCCGGCCGGTGAACCCGACCCCGCAGGCCTCGTTCGACACCGGGCTGGACGTCTTCGCCCTCGGGCGCACCGGCACCGCCCGGATGCTGCGCGCGCTGCGCCAGACCATGCGCCCCGAACCCGACCTGCGCGGCCGCGGCCTGCACCGGTGGCACGACCTGCAGGAGCTGACCGTGACGGCGGTGCGGCCGCAGGGCTGGCAGGTCGACGGCGACCACCTCGGCACCGCCACGGGCGTGCGGATCACCAACGTCCCGCACGCGCTGCGGGTCATCGCCTGAGACCTGTTCCTCGCGCATCCGGCAAGGGTTTTCCTCCTGCCGGGTGGCGGGCCTAGCACGGCCGTGGTGAGGTTGCTCACGCGGGGGTCAGCGCTAACCGCGTTTCCCTTGACACGCGTCCGGCACGTGAAAACATCGCTGCCGGGACGCAACCTGCCGGTAACAAAGCAGGGAGTCGCTCACGACATGACGCCGGGTCACCGGCGTCGGCCGGCGATCGCAGACCGAGCACAGCGACTGACGTACCGACCGCAGACGACATCGAGGAGTACAACGCCATGGACTGGCGCCACCGCGCGCTCTGCCGGGACGAGGACCCGGAGCTGTTCTTCCCGATCGGGACGACCGGCCCCGCGCTCGTCCAGATCGAGCAGGCGAAGGCCGTGTGCCAGCGCTGCCCGGTGGTCTCGTCGTGCCTGGACTGGGCCCTGCGCTCCGGCCAGGACTCCGGTGTCTGGGGTGGGCTCTCCGAGGACGAGCGACGCGCGCTGAAGCGGCGTCAGGCTCGCACCCGGGTCCACACCGCCTGACCGCCGAGCACGACGGCGCGCCGCCGGGGTAGCCGGCGGCGTCCGCACCACCGCAGTCGCACCGACCGCCACGAGGCCGGTCCGGGTCCCCCGGGCCGGCCTCGGCGCCGTCCGAGGCCGAGCTCAGCGCCGGGGCCAGGCGCTCTCCGGCAGCGTCAGCACCACCTCCGTGCCCGAGCGGCCCTCCAGCGGGCCCATCGCCAGGCTCCCGCCCAGCTCGCTGATCACCAGCGTGCGCACGATCTGCAGCCCCAGCCCGTCGCTGGCTGCGGGGTCGAAACCGGGCGGCAGCCCCTGGCCGTCGTCGCGGACCCGCACGCGGAGGTCCCCGCCCTCGCGCTCGGCGACCAGCTCGATGACCCCCGGCTCCCCCTCGGGGAAGGCGTGCTCCGCCGCGTTGTGCAGCAGCTCGGTCACCGCGAGCACCAGCGGCGTCGCCGCGGCCGCGGGCAGCTCCCCGAACGATCCGATCCGCCGGGTCCGGGCCGCGGGCCCCACGCTGGTGAGGTCACCGAGCATCGGCAGCACCTGGTCGAGGACGTCGTCGACGTCGACGACGTCCTCCCGGCTGCCCGCCAGCGTCTCGTGCACCACGGCGATGGAGGCCACCCGCCGCACCGACTCCTCCAGCGCCGCCCGGGCGGCCGGTTCGGTCATCCGCCGGGCCTGCAGCCGCAGCAGCGCAGCGACCGTCTGCAGGTTGTTCTTCACCCGGTGGTGGATCTCCCGGATGGTCGCGTCCTTGGTCAGCAGCGCCCGGTCACGCCGGCGGACGTCGGTCACGTCCCGGACCAGCACCAGCGCGCCGTGCTCGGCGCCGGGGGCCTGCAGCGGGAGGGCCCGCAGCAGCAGTGTCGCGCTGGCGCCCTCGACGTCCATCGGGTCCAGGTAGCGCCCGGCGACCGCCGCCGTGATGCCCGCGGCCGCCGCCTCCCCGGCCACCCGGTCGGTCACCGCCCGGCAGGTCACCTCGGCGAGGACGGCGCCGGCCAGGTCGCCGGCGACACCGATCCGGCGGTAGGCCGAGAGCGCGTTCGGGCTGGCGTAGGTGACCCGGCCGGCCCGGTCCAGCCGCACGAGCCCGTCCCCCACCCGGGGGCTCATCTCCGCGTCCTGCATCGTGACCGGCGGGAAGGTGCCCGCGGAGACCATGAGGCAGAGGTCCGCCGCGATGTCGAGGTAGGTGAGCTCCAGCGTCGACGGCGACCTGGTCACCGCGAGGTTGGTGTCCTTGGCCAGGACGGCGATGCCCACGCCCTCGTGCCGCACCGGGATGACCTCGCGGCGGCGCGGGGTCGCCCCGGACCAGTCCGGCTCCCCGTCGGTGACGGGCCGCCCCTCGCGGAGCGCCACGGCGAACGGGCCGGCGGCATCGGCGTCCAGCTCCACGCCGACCATGTCCTCCGGGCGGCTGGTCGGCGCGGTCAGCGGGCGCACCTGGGCCACGCACCACCACGACCCGCAGCGCTGCGGCACCCAGAGCGTCAGGTCGGCGAACGAGAGGTCGGCCAGCAGCTGCCAGTCGGCCACCAGGCGCCGCGCGTGGTCGATCTGGGCCGGGCTGGACTCCGTGCCGCGGGTGAGGCGCTCCGAGAGGCTGCTCATGGTGGTCCGAGCCTAGGACCCGCGGC
The DNA here is from genome assembly GCF_021698995.1 of Blastococcus sp. KM273129. Lineage (NCBI taxonomy): Bacteria > Bacillati > Actinomycetota > Actinomycetes > Geodermatophilales > Geodermatophilaceae > Blastococcus > Blastococcus sp. KM273129. The sequence continues at coordinate 4,678 of NZ_SSXB01000078.1, forward strand.
GGGGCCCACCCCGGGCGGGCGAGGCCGGTGGCCGTCCTAGCCTGGGCCCGTGCTGCCCTCCCCCGCCCTGCGCATCGAGCCGGCCCTGGCCGCCGACCACGACCGCATCGCCGCCCTCACCGTGCAGGTCTACGTCGACGGCGGGCTGGCGTCGGCGGGCTACGCGGCCGAGCTGGCCGATGTGGCCGGCCGCGCCCGCGTGGCCGAGCTGCTGGTCGCCCGGGACGACGGGGGCGAGCTGATCGGCAGCGTGGCCTTCGTGGCCGGGGGCGAGTTCGGCGAGGTGCTGGAGTCCCCCGACGAGGCCGGGTTCCGCATGCTGGTGGTGGACCCGCGAGCACGGGGCCGCGGCGTGGGCGAGGCGCTGGTGCGCGCGTGCCTGGACCGGGCGCGGGAGACCGGCCGGCGGCGCGTCGTCATCTCCACCGGCACCCGCATGACCGCGGCCCACCGGCTCTACGAGCGGCTGGGCTTCACCCGGCTGCCGGAGCGCGACTGGACGCCGGTACCGGGCGTCGACCTGCTGGTCTACACCCGCCAGCTGTGAGGCCCCGTCCAGGGGACCGCCCCCAGCCTGCGAGAGGTGGGGATGACGGGGTCCTCTGTCAGGCGGAGGCGACGATCGCGATGAGGTCGCCCTCCTGGAGCACCTCACCCTCGACCACGTGCAGCTCCTGCACGGTGCCCGTGCGCTCGGTGAGCACCGGGATCTCCATCTTCATCGACTCCAGGATCACCAGCGTGTCCCCCGCCGACACCTGCGCACCCGGCTGCACCAGCACTTTCCAGACACTGGAGACCATCTCCGCGTGGATCTCCTCCACCGCCACCGGTACCTCCCGCGCCCGCCGATCGTGAGCCCACATCCAAGCACGGCCGCCCGGCATCAGGTCGCCGGCGCGGCCCCGTCCCCGGCGAGCCGCCCGAGCACCGCGCAGACCTCCGGCCCGTCGTGCGGCACACCGGCCTCGGGCAGCCCGGACAGCACCCGGCTGACCGCACGGGCCGCCGCCGTCACGTCGTCCGCCCCACCGCTGACGGTGGCCAGCAGGGCGTCGTACCAGCCGTCGAGGCGGTCACCGGGCTCGTAGCCGCTCACCGCGACCAGCGCGACGCCGTCGTCGACCGCGGGAGGGCGACCGGCCCCGGGGAGGCGGCCGCTGATCCGCCCGGCGGTCCCCGGGGGCAGGGTGGCGCGGAGCTGCGCGGCGACCGCGGCCCGCGGCGCGGGGCGGCCCTCGGGGGCGGCATCGGCCTCCCGGAGCCCGGCGGCGCTGCGGAGGGCCAGCTCGACGGCGTCCACGCCGTGGGAGCGCTCGAGCACCGCCATGTCCAGCGAGAAGCCCGCGGCGACCTCGGCGAGCGAGCCGTCGGGGGCGATCCCGACGGTGACGAGCCCGCGCCAGCCGACCTCGGCGAGGCGGTGCGCCGCGGCCGGCAGCCGGCCGGGCTCACCCGGGGTCCAGGAGACCCGGGCGATGCCGGCGGCGCGGTCGCGGGCCACCGGGGTGGTGAAGCGCAGCCCCTCGGCGGTCACCCAGGCGAGGAACCCCCGCTCGCTGGCCGGCTCCACGCCGTCCCCGCCGAGCCGCTCGAGCACCTCCGGGTCGGGGCCGCCCCATCGCAGACCCGCGGCGATGACCCCGCCGGCCAGCCGGGCGTTGCCGGCCAGCGCGGGCGGGACGGGGAGCACCGTGTCCGCGCCGCTGCGCCGCGCCGCCTCGACGATGCGGTCGACGGCGAGGTAGGACTCGGCGGCCGGCGCCGGCCCCAGGAGCACCGCGTCGTCGGCCAGGCGCACGTGGCGGGCCGAGCGCTCCGTCTCGCTGTGCACCGCCACGGCCTTGAGACCGAGCCGCTGGCACGCCCGGATCGCGGCGCACCCCGCCGGCCCCCGTCCGGCGACGAGGACGGTCTCGATCCCCAGCTGCGGCACTGCTGCTCCTCTTCGAACTCGCCCGGCCCGGCGCACGGCCGGTGCGCCCCGTGAGAGGCTTGTCGGGTCAGCTTGGCGGGTCGTCCGGCGCCGCGCACCCGCGTGCGCCGGTTCCGGTCCCGCACCGGTCCTGGGCCACCCGGCCCGTCAGCAGCATGAGAGAGGAGGGCAGCGATGTCCAAGCGCGGACGCAAGCGTCGCTCCCGCAAGGGGAACAAGGCCAACCACGGCAAGCGCCCCAACGCCTGAAGAAGGACCCCCTGCCCCCCGCCGCTCGCAGGCTCGCGACGGGGCCCTGCAGGGGGCCAGACGCCAGAGGCCCAGGACCCGTCGGGTCCTGGGCCTCTGCCGTCTGCAGGCGCTGCTAGGCGGTCGGGCGCTCCTCGGAGTGCTCGACGGTCAGCCGCTCGACGCTGACCTGCGTGCCGTCCTCCTCGAAGGAGACGCTCGTCAGCTGCATCTTGATGCGCTCCCGCAGGCCCGTCGGAGGCTTGTCGCCGCCGCACCGCCGGCGCACCAGCGCCTTGAACTCCGCCTCGATGCCGAACTGCCGCAGGCACGACGAGCACTCGTCGAGGTGCTCGGCGATCACGGTGCGCCGCTCGTCGGACGTCTGGTGGTCGAGGAATTCGAAGACGTGGGTGAGGACGTCGTCGCACGAGTTGATCTCGAGGGGCTCGCCGGCCCCCAGCTCGTCGCTCACGGGCGGGTCGCCTCCTCACCGGCCCCGGCGCGGACGAAACCGCGCTCCCGGGCGTAGTCGGCCAGCAGCTTCTGCAGCCCGCGCCGACCGCGGTGCAGCCGGGACATCACCGTGCCGATGGGCGTGCCCATGATCTCGGCGATCTCCTTGTAGGCGAAGCCCTCGACGTCGGCCAGGTAGACGGCCAGCCGGAAGTCCTCGGGGAGCTGCTGCAGCGCTTCCTTGATGTCGGAGTCCGGCAGGTGGTCCAGGGCCTCGATCTCCGCCGACCGCAGCCCCGACGAGGTGTGCTCCTCGGCGGCGTACAGCTGCCAGTCCTGCACCTGGTCGGTGGGGTACTGCTGCGGCTGCCGCTGCTTCTTGCGGTAGCTGTTGATGTAGGTGTTCGTCAGGATCCGGTACAGCCAGGCCTTGAGGTTGGTGCCCTCGGCGAACTGGTGGAACGCGGAGTAGGCCTTGACGAAGGTCTCCTGCACCAGGTCCTCGGCGTCGGCCGGGTTGCGGGTCATCCGCAGGGCCGCCGGGTACAGCTGGTCCAGGAAGGGCAGCGCGTCCCGCTCGAACCGCGCATCCCGCTCGGCGCGGGTCTCGGCGAGCTCGGTGCGGCTGCCGCCCTCGCGCGCCTCCGGTACCTCGACCGGGGTCGCCTCGGGCAGCTGACCGGTGTTGTCGACCGCGGACTCCTCAGGCACCGACCGTCCTCTCTGGGGCCCCCGGACGCGGGGCGCCACATCGGTCGATCCTAGCCGCGCGGCGTCCGGACGGCCCGGGGGACGTCGGCGCGCGGCACGGGCGCGGGGGGTGGAGAGGGTGCTGCTCACGGCCGGTCCAACGGCACCGCCCGGCGCCGGCATTCCCGTCGGCCGCACCTGGGTAGGCTGCCGCGCCGTGGCGGCAACCCCGGCGGTGCGGGTCGTGGAGCAGGCGAAGGTGGCGCACGCGCTCCACCCCTACGACCCCGAGCACCCCGCGGACCAGGGGCACGGCGAGGCGGCGGTGGCCGCACTCGGCGCCGACGCCCGCCAGGTGTTCAAGACGCTGGTCGCGCGCGTCGACGGCTCGCTCACCGTCGCGGTCGTCCCCGTGAGCGGCACGCTGGACCTCAAGGCGCTGGCGGCGGCGACCGGCGGGCGCAAGGCGGCGATGGCCGAGCCGGCCGACGCGGAGCGCGCCACCGGCTACGTCGTCGGCGGCATCAGCCCCCTGGGCCAGCGCAAGCTGCTGCCCACCGTCGTGGACTCCTCGGCGCTGGAGTTCCCCACCGTGCTGGTCAGCGCCGGCAGGCGCGGCCTGCAGCTGGAGCTGCCGCCGGCCGAGCTGGTGCGGCTGACCCGGGCGCGCACCGCGCCGATCGGCCGCTGACTCAGGGAGTCGCGTAGGGGGTGAGCAGCTGGTCGACGGGGGCGAAGTCGTCGGTCAGCACGCGGGCGTCGCCGACGAACCGGGCCAGCTCCTCCCCCTCGGCCACCTGCCAGGCCAGGTCGTGGTCGGTCAGCTCCGCGGCGATCCCCGCCACCGGCAGCGGCCGCTGGGATGCCACCGCGACCACGTTGCCGCCGTCCTCCCCGGCGAGCACCGGCGCACGGGCGAGCAGCACCACGTGGTCGAACACCTCGCGCATCGTCGCCAGCTCCGCCCGCACGAACGACAGCGGCGGGTGGTCGATCAGGTTGACCGCGTAGACGCCGTCCTCGGCCAGCGCCCGGTCGACCAGCTCGAGCGCCTCGCGCGTGGTGAGCTGCCAGGGCACCGAGAGCCCGCCGAACGCGTCGCCGACGACGAGGTCGCGCTCCCCCGCCGGCTCCTCGGCCAGCCCCACCCGGCCGTCGGCCACCCGCACCCGCAGCTCCGGCGAGGTCTCCAGCCCGAGCTGCTCGCGGTCCATGGCCACCACCTCGGGATCGACCTCCACCACGAGGCTGTCGGTCCCGGGGCGCACCTCCGCCAGGTACCGCGGCAGGGTCAGCCCGCCGCCACCGACGTGCAGCGCCGAGACCGGCTCGCCCGCGGGGAAGGCGGCGTCGGCGACCGCGGCGATCGCCCGGACGTAGGCGAACTCCAGGTGGGTGGGGTCGGCCAGGTCGACGTAGGAGTGCCGCAGCGTGTCGAGCATCAGCACCCGGCCCGAGGGGCGCTCCGGATCGGCCACCACCCGCGCGCAGTGGTAGGCCGTCTCCTCCTCGCAGGGGGTGGGGGCCACCGCCGCCAGGGCGCCGCCCAGCACCACCAGCGCGAGCAGGCCGGCGGGGACCGTCCGCGGGCCGCCCCCGCGCCGCAGCACCACGCCCACCACCACACCGGTGAGCACGGTGACCGCGCCGGTGGCGACGAGGATGACGCTGCTGGGCAGGATCGCCACGAGCACGAACCCTGTCGCGAACGTCGCCGCGATGCCGCCGAGCGTGCCGATGCCCGAGAGCCGCCCGACCACCGCGCCGGTCTCGTCCAGGCTGGCCAGCTGCAGCTTGACCACCATCGGCGGCACGGCCGAGAGCAGCGCGGCGGGCACGACGACGGCGACCGCGGCCAGGAGAAGCACCCCGCCGGCGTCCGCGCCGCTGAGCAGCGAGCCGGTGAACCGGACCAGCGGGAGCACGGCGACGACCAGGGCGCCACCGGCCACCAGCAGCGGCGCGAGCAGCCGGCGGGGGTCGGTGCGGTCGGCGGCCGCGCCGCCCAGCCAGGCGCCGGCCGCGATCGCCGCGAGCGCGAAGCCGATCACCGCGGTGCTCGTCTGCACCGTGACGCCGACGTAGGGGGCGATGAGCCGCAGGCCGACGATCTCCAGCACGAGGACGGCGCCGGAGCTGAGGAAGGTCAGCCCCGCCGCGACCCAGGCCGGCAGCGCCCCGCCGGGTGGCGGGGGCTGCGGTGGCGCGTCGACCGGGGCGGGGGCCTCGTCCGCCGGCACGTCAGAACAGCGCCGGCTGGTCGGCGGGCGCGGCCACGCCGTCCGCCCGGGCGAGCAGTTCGGGGCCGTTGTTGCGCACGCTGTTGACCGCCGGGCTCACCGGGCGCAGCTCCAGCCCCTCGACGAACTCCGGGGGCGTGGGACGGGCCAGCTCCGCGACGTCCTCGCGCGCCGGGTCCAGCCACTCCGCCCAGCGCTCCCTCGGCAGCACGAGCGGCATGCGGTCGTGGATCTCGGTGAGGGCGCCCGTCGCCGGGGCGGTGACCACGGTGCAGGTGTAGAGCCGGTCCTCACCCTTGCCCCAGACCTCCCAGAGCCCGGCCATGGCGAGCACCGAGCCGTCCTCGGGGGTGATGAAGTAGGGCTGCTTGGCCGGGGAGTCCAGGCGCTTGGCCCACTCGAACCAGCCGTCGGCCGGCACCAGGCACCGCCGCGAGCGGGCCGCGCTGCGGAACGCCGGCTTCTCGGTCAGCGACTCCACCCGGGCGTTGAGCATCCGGTTGCCGACCGACACGTCCTTGGCCCACGAGGGCACCAGCCCCCAGCGCACCGACCGGAGCTCGCGGTGCCCACCGCCCGTGGGCACGCCCTCGGAGTCGCGTTCCCTGGCGTGCCGCACCACGTAGACGTCCTTGGTCGGCGCCACGTTGTAGTCCGCGGCCAGGGGTGGCTGCCCCGCGGCGGGGACCGCCTCGAACTCGAGGACGAGGTCCTCGGGTCTGCGGCTGGCCGCGTAGCGACCGCACATGGCGCCTCCTCGGGGGCACGGGGCTGTTCCCCTCGCACTCTAGGTGCGGCCACCGACGGACCGGCGTCCGCGCGTGCGGTCGCGATCACCGGGTAGGGCCCATTGTCGCAACGCTCGACGAGAGACGAGGATCACCGCGTGACCGCGACGCAGAACCCACCGACCGACCACCCGAAGACCGCCAGCGACAGCGCCGACCGGCGCTACGCGACGGTCAACCCCTTCACCGGCGAGACGGAGAAGGAGTTCGACTTCACCCCGACCGAGGCCATCGACGGGATCGTCGAGCGGGCCCACGCCGCGTACCAGGAGTGGCGGGAGCGGCCGGTCGAGGAGCGCGCCGCCGTCGTCCGGCGGGCCGCCGAGCTCATGGACGAGCGGCGCGACGACCTCGCCGCCCTCATCACCACGGAGATGGGCAAGCGCCGCGACGAGGCCGTCGGCGAGCTCAAGCTCTGCTCGATGATCCTGAAGTACTACGCCGACAACGGCCCCGGCTTCCTCGAGCCCACGCCGATCCAGCCGCTGATGGGCAAGGGCGAGGCCGTCATCGAGACCCGGCCGATCGGCGTCCTGCTGGCCATCGAGCCCTGGAACTACCCCTTCTACCAGGTGGTCCGCGTGGCCGGGCCCAACCTCGTGCTCGGCAACACGGTCATCCTCAAGCACGCCGAGATCACCCCGCAGTGCGCGGTGGCGATCGAGCGGCTGTTCGCCGACGCCGGGGCACCCGGAGGCGTCTTCACCAACACCTTCCTGCGCATCTCCGACGTCGAGCAGGTGATCGCCGACCCCCGCATCCAGGGCGTGACGCTCACCGGCAGCGAGCGGGCCGGCAGCGCGGTCGGGGCGCTGGCGGGCAAGCACCTCAAGAAGTCGGTGCTCGAGCTGGGCGGCAGCGACCCGTTCATCGTGCTCGACGCCGAGGACATGGCCGCCACCGTCAAGGCCGCGACCGCGGGCCGGATGCAGAACACCGGCCAGGCCTGCACCGCGTCCAAGCGCCTGATCGTCACCGAGGAGCTGTACGAGCCCTTCGTCGAGGGCCTCAAGCAGGCGTTCGCCACCTTCTCCCCCGGCGACCCGGCCGACCCCTCGACCTCGCTGGCGCCGCTGTCGAGCGAGCGCGCCGCGCAGGACCTGCACGCGCAGATCCAGGACGCGGTCGACAAGGGGGCGACCGTGGTGGCCGGCGGCACGCGCCCCGACCGCCCGGGGGCCTTCGTCGAGGCGACGATCCTCACCGACGTCACCCCGGAGATGCGGGCCTACAGCGAGGAGCTGTTCGGCCCGGCGGCCGTCGTCTACAAGGTGAAGGACGCCGACGAGGCCGTGGAGCTGGCCAACAACAGCGCGTTCGGCCTGGGCGCCACGGTGATGAGCGGCGACCTCGACCGCGCCCGCGCGGTCGCCGAGCGGCTGGAGGCCGGCATGGTGTGGATCAACCAGCCCACCGCCTCCTCCCCCGAGCTGCCCTTCGGCGGGATCAAGCGGTCCGGCTACGGCCGCGAGCTGTCCGAGCTGGCGATGTTCGAGTTCGCCAACCGGCGGCTGCTGCGCACCGTGCCGGTGAAGAAGGCGGACAAGCCGCAGGCCGGCTGATGCAGGGACCCCGTCCTCCGCACGCCTCGCACGCTCGGCGCGAGCCCCGGGACGGGGCCTCGTGGTGCGGCGTCGCCCACCGGGCAGGATGGTCCTCGTGACCGATGCCTGGGCGGCGCCACACCACCCGTCCCCCGTCGACGCCGTCGTCACCCTGCCCGGCTCCAAGTCCCTCACCGCCCGGGCCCTGGTGCTGGCGGCGCTCGCGGACGGCCCGAGCAGGCTGGTGCGGCCGCTGAGGGCGCGCGACACCGACCTCATGGCCACCGCGCTGCGCGCCCTCGGGGTGCAGGTGGTGGACGACGGCGACGACGTGCTCGTCACCCCCGGTCCGCTGCACGGCCACGTCACCGTCGACGCCGGGCTGGCGGGCACGATCCTGCGGTTCCTGCCGCCGGTGGCCGCCCTGGCCGACGGCCCGGTGCGCGTCGACGGCGACCCCCGGCTGCACGAGCGGCCCAACGGCGGCCTGATCGCCGCGCTGCGCGGCCTGGGGGTACGGGTGGACGACGACGGCCGGGGCCGGGCGCCGTTCACCGTGCACGGCGCCGGACGGGTGCGCGGCGGCCCCGTCGAGGTCGACGCCGGGGAGTCGTCCCAGATCGTCTCGGGCCTGCTGCTGGCCGCCGCCCGCTTCGACGAGGGCCTGGACCTCGCACTGGTCGGCGGGGTGCCCTCGATGCCGCACGTCGAGATGACGGTGACCACCCTGCGGGAGCACGGCGTCGACGTCGCCCCCACCGACCGCGGCTGGCGGGTCGCCCCCGGACAGGTCGCCGCCGTCGACCGGGTGGTCGAGCCCGACCTCTCCAACGCCGCACCGTTCCTGGCCGCCGCCCTGGTCACCGGCGGCCGGGTCACCGTGCGCGACTGGCCCGACGTGACCACCCAGCCCGGCGCGCACCTGGACCGGCTGCTGCCGGCCATGGGCGCCGAGGTCACCCGTACCGCCGAAGGCCTGCAGGTCACCGGCGCCGGCGCCATCCGGCCGCTGGTCGCCGACCTCGGCGAGGTCGGGGAGCTGACGCCGGTGCTCGCCGCGCTGTGCGCGCTGGCCGACGGCCCGTCCCGGCTGACCGGGATCGCCCACCTGCGCGGGCACGAGACCGACCGGCTGCAGGCGCTCGACGAGGTGCTGACCGCCGTGGGCGCCCGGGTGCGGCAGCTGCCCGACGGGCTGGAGATCGAGCCCGGCCCGCGACGGGCCGCCGTGCTCGACTCCTACGCCGACCACCGCATGGTCATGGCCGCCGCCGTGCTCGGCCTGGCGGTCGACGGCATCACGGTCACCGGCGCCGGCGCGGTGACCAAGACCCTCCCCGACTTCCGGGAGCGCTGGGCCGGGCTGCTGGGCGAGCCGATCGGGGCCGTTCCCTGAGCGCGCAGCGGGGCGCCCGGCGCATGGACGAGGACGACGTCCGGGTCCGGCCCAGCCGGCGCGGTTCGCGCCCGCGCACGCGCACCCGGCCCGCGCACGCCGACGCCGTCCCCGGTCTGGTCGTCGCGGTCGACCGCGGGCGGATGACGGTGCGGGTCGAGGGCCCCGGCGGCGCGCCGGTCGACGTCACCGCGATGCGGGCCCGGGAGCTGGGCCGGCACGGCGTGGTCGTGGGCGACCGGGTCCGGCTCGTGGGCGACACCAGCGGGCGCCCGGACTCGCTGGCCCGCATCGTCGTCATCGAGGACCGGACGACGTCGCTGCGCCGCACCGCCGACGACACCGATCCGACCGAGCGCGTCGTCGTCGCGAACGCCGACGTGCTGGTCATCGTCACCTCCGTCACCGACCCCGAACCCGCGCTGGGCTTCCTCGACCGGTGCCTGGTGGCGGCCTACGCCGGGGGGCTGGAGCCGCTGCTCTGCCTCACCAAGACCGACCTCGCCTCCCCGCGGCCGCTGCTCGACCGCTACGCCGGTCTCGGGCTGGAGGCGGTGCCGATGTCGCGGGAGCTCCCGCTGGCCGACCTGCTCGACCGGGTCCGCGACCGGATGAGCGTGTTCGTCGGCCAGTCCGGCGTCGGCAAGTCGACCCTGGTCAACCGGCTGGTGCCGGACGCGCTGCGCGCCACGGGCGACGTCAGCAAGATCGGCAAGGGGCGGCACACCTCCTCCTCGGCGGTGCTCTTCGACCTGCCGGGCGGCGGCACCGTCATCGACACCCCGGGCATCCGCTCCTTCGGTCTCGCCCACGTCACCGCCGACGACGTGCTGGTGGCGTTCGAGGACATCGCCGAGGCCGCGACGGAGTGCCCACCGGGGTGCGGGCACACCGCCGAGGACCCCGACTGCGCGCTGGACGCGTGGGCCGCCGACGGCCCACCGGTGCGCCGGGAACAGCTCGACGCGGTGCGGGTGCTGCTCGACGCCGTCGGCCAGGTCGGCCCCGGCTACTGAGCGGACCCCCTGCCCCCGCACGCCCCGTGCCGGCACGTCACCGGCGTCGGCGTGGCTCGCGCGAGAGGTCGGCACGCGGCGTGGCTCGCGGGGGGCGACATGTCGACACACCCACCTGTCGACGAGTCGCGATGCCGACCTCACACCTCGACGTAGCCGCCGCTGCGCCAGTAGACCCCCGACTCGCGCGTGAGGAACCCCTCGTCGACCAGGTAGCGGCGCAGCGCCGCCACATCGGGGTGCCAGACGGCGAGCAGCCCGTTCACCTCGCGCTCTGGGTAGCGGACGCCGGGCTCGAAGACGCGCACCAGGTGGTCGAGCACCACCAGCCGCTTGCTGCGCTGCGAGGGGATGGACACCAGCCGCCCGTCGCGGACGAAGGCCGAGAGCACCGCGTCGGCCACCGGGTCGTCCGACAGCGGCTCGGGCGGGGGCGCGGCCTCCGCGGCCGCCCGCGCGGCCGCCCCGAACCGCTCGGCGTGCAGCACCAGCGCGTGGCCGTCACGGTGCACCAGCCCGGCGCGGGCGAGCCGGCGGGCCGCGAGGGCGACCTCCTTGAGCCCCAGCCCCGCGGCATCGGCGACCTCCTCGATCGTCCCGGCGCCGAGAGCCAGCGCCGCGACCACCTTGAGCCGCACCGGGTCCGCGAGCAGCCCCGCGATCGTCGCCGCGTCCACGACCCGACGGTAATCGGTGCATCGTCGACGGGTGCGCGGGTAGGGAGCGGCGCATGGTGAGCCCGATCGACATCCAGAAGGCCCTGTCCGGCATCGACTACCCCGCCAGCAAGGACGACATCGTCAAGCACGCCGAGCAGCACGGGGGCGACGACGAGGTCCTCGAGGCGCTGAAGAAGATCGACGACCGGGAGTACGAGGGTCCCAGCGGGGTCAGTTCCGCCGTCTTCGACTGACGCACCGCTAGGTTGGGTGCCCATGACGTCGGGTCGGGGCTACTCAGAGGACATGCGGCTGGCACACGTGCTGGCCGACCAGGCCGACTCAATCAGCATGGACCGCTTCAAGGCCCAGGACCTCACGGTCGACACCAAGCCGGACCTCACGCCGGTGACCGACGCCGACCGGGCCGTCGAGGAGCAGCTGCGGATCACCCTCGGCCGTGCCCGCACCCGGGACGCGGTCCTCGGCGAGGAGTTCGGGACCACCGGTCACGGGTCGCGCCGGTGGGTGCTGGACCCGATCGACGGGACGAAGAACTTCGTCCGCGGCGTGCCGGTCTGGGCCACGCTGATCGCGCTCTTCGACGGCGACGAGCCGGTGGTGGGCCTGGTGTCGGCGCCGGCGCTGAACAAGCGCTGGTGGGCGGCCAAGGACGTCGGCGCCTGGACCGGGCGCCGGCTGGAGTCGGCCACCCGGTGCCGCGTGTCGGAGGTGTCGCAGCTCGGTGACGCCAGCCTGAGCTACTCCAGCCTCTCGGGGTGGGAGGAGCGCGGCGGGCTCGAGGGGTTCCTCGACCTGACCCGCTCGGTCTGGCGCACCCGCGCCTACGGCGACTTCTGGAGCTACGTGCTGCTGGCCGAGGGCGCGGTCGACATCGCCTGCGAGCCCGAGGTGTCGCTGTGGGACCTCGCGGCGCTCGACGTGATCGTCCGGGAGGCCGGTGGCCGGTTCACCGACGTCACCGGCGCTCCCGGGCCGGCCGGCGGCAGCGCGCTGGCCACCAACGGCCGGCTGCACGACGCCGCGCTGGAGAAGCTGGCGCAGACCGAGACGGTCCACCAGCTGACCTCGGCCCCGCCGGTCCCGCCCTCCTGATCAGGGCAGGGACGGCTCCACCACCGGCCCGCACACCCGTGCGGGGACGACGTCCGCACCGGCACCGCGGGCGGCCAGCACCGCCGCACCGACGGCCGACGCGCTGCGCAGGTGCAGCACCCGCACCGGGCGCCGCAGCTCGTCGGCGAGCAGCTGCTGCACGAGCGCGGTCCGCGCACCGCCGCCGGTGACCACCACGGGGGCGTCGTCGTCGGGGAGCCCGAGCAGCGCCGCCGCGGCGCCGATCGCCCGGACGACGCCCTCGACCGCGGCCCGCGCCAGGTGCGCCCGCGTGGTGCCCGGGTGCAGGCCGACCCAGCCGGCCCGGTCGTCCGGTCCGGCCACTCCCCCGCGCTCGCCGGTGAGGAAGGGCCGGAAGACGACGCCCCCCGCACCGGGGACCGATGCGGCGGCCGCGAACAGCTCCGGCCAGGAGAGGCCGAGGACGTCGCACACCCAGGCCCACGCCGAGCCGCCGTTCCGCAGCGCCGCCATCGCGTACCAGCCGCCGTCGGCGTCGGCGTAGCCGTGCACCACGGGGGCCTCGACCGGCTGCGGCGGCCAGCCCGGGCGCAGCAGCTGCGCGCCGGTGCCGAGGTTCACCTGGAGGCCGCTCGCCGTACCGGCCGCCAGGAGGGCCAGCGGGGTGTCCGCCGCCCCCACGACCACGGGCACGTCCCCGCCCGGCAGGCGTGCGGTGCCCACCACCTCCGTCCCGGGCCGCACCGCCGGCAGCAGGCCGGGCGGCACCCCGGCGGCGGCGGTCGCCGCGGCCGACCAGCCGTCGGCGGGGACGTCCCAGAGCAGGGTGCCGGAGGCGTCGCTGCGGTCGGTGACCGGCGGGCTGCCCGGGACGAGCGCGAGCCGCAGCGCGTCCTTCGGCAGCAGCACGGCCGCCGCGCGGGCCAGCGTCTCCGGTTCGTGGTGGGCGAGCCAGGCCAGCACCGGCCCGGTCATCCCCGGCACGAGCGGGTTGGCCAGCGCCGCGCGGTCGGCGGCGGGCAGCGCCCGCCAGGCGGCCAGCTCACCGGTCGCCCGGGCGTCGGGCCAGAGCACCGCCGGGCGCACCGGGGCGCCGGCGCCGTCCACCAGCACGGTGCCGTGCATCTGACCGGACAGCCCCAGGGCCCGCACCGGAGCGCCGCGCAGCGCCGGGGCCAGCTCGGCGAGCGCGGCGTCCAGGGCGCGCCGCCAGACGGCCACGTCGATCTCGGCGCGGTCCGGAGCCGGCCGGTCGTGGACGTACGCCGCCTCGGCCTCGGCCACCACGGCGCCGTCGTCGTCCAGCGCGACCAGCTTCAGCCCGCTGGTCCCCAGGTCGGCGCCGACGTGCACCCCGGTCACGGCGCCGGCCGGCGCTCCGGGCTGTCGCCGTAGGCGTAGCTGCTGTCCACGTACCGCCCGCCGGTGGCCGCCCCCGGGGGCGCGATGCCGTCCAGCCGGGCCAGGTCCTCGGCGGAGAGCTCGACGGTGGCCGCGGCGACGTTCTCCTCCAGGTAGGTGCGGCGCTTGGTGCCGGGGATCGGCACGACGTCGTCCCCCTGCGCGAGCACCCAGGCCAGCGCCAGCTGCCCCGCCGTCACGCCCTTCTCCTCGGCGAGCTCCCGGACGGCGTCGACCAGCCGCAGGTTGGCCGTGAACGCCTCGCCGGTGAACCGCGGGTGGCCGCGCCGCCAGTCGTCGGCACCGAAGTCCTCGGGGCTCCGGATCGCCCCGGTGAGGAAGCCGCGGCCCAGCGGGCTGAACGGCACGATGCCGATGCCGTGCTCCCGGGCGACGCCCAGCACCTCCTCCTCCAGGTCGCGGGTCCACAGCGACCACTCGCTCTGCAACGCGGCGATCGGGTGGACGGCGACGGCGCGGCGGATCGAGGCGGCACTGGCCTCCGACAGCCCGAGGTGGCGCACCTTCCCCTCGGCCACCAGCTCGGCCATGGCACCGACGGTGTCCTCGATCGGCACCCGCGGATCGACCCGGTGCTGGTAGTACAGGTCGATCACCTCGACCCCCAGCCGGCGCAGGCTCGCCTCCGCGCAGGCGCGCACGTTCTCGGGGCGGCCGTCGATCCGCACCCCGCCGTCGGGTGTCCGGGACAGCGAGAACTTCGTCGCCAGCTGCACCTCGTCGCGCCGCCCCGCGATCGCCTCGCCCACCAGCTCCTCGTTGTGGCCGCTGCCGTAGACGTCGGAGGTGTCCAGGAAGGTCACGCCCAGCTCCAGCGCGCGGTGGACGGTCGCGATCGACTCCGCGCGGTCCGCTGGGCCGTACATCTGGCTCATCCCCATGCAGCCCAGGCCCTGGGCGGAGACGGTCAGGCCGTCGCGACCGAGCGTGCGGGTACCGGCGGGAGGCGTGGTGGGCATGCACGCATCCTCGCCGGACCGCCGAGACCTCCGCCAGCGGTCACGCCGCGTCCCTCGCCCATCCCGGCCGCGGGAGGGGCGGCAGGGCCGCAGCCGTGCGGCGGGACGGCGCCGCGTGCACCGGCGCGCCGGCGGACCGGCGCCGGCAGACCCGGTCGGCCAGGGAGCCGACCGCCGGGAGCGCGAGGAGCACGAGCGCGCCGGCGATCCAGCCGGCCAGGACGTCGCTGACCCAGTGCGTGCCGAGGTAGACGGTCGAGGCGCCGACGCCGGCCGCGACGAGGGCGGCCAGGACCGGGGCTCCCCGGCGGTGGCGCCGGGCCAGGTAGGCCACCACCCCCCACATGGCGACGGCGTTGGCGGCGTGCCCGGAGGGGAACACCATGCCGTCGGTGAAGACCTCGGCGCCTCCCGGCAGCAGGGCGTCCCCGCCGAGCTGCAGCGGCCCCAGCCGCCCGAAGGCGGTCTTCGCCGCCCCACCGTGAGGTTCAGCAGGAGCGTGGTGACCGCCACCACCACGACCGGCCGGGGGTCCCGGTCCCGCACGAACCGCACGGCCAGCCAGCCGCCGATCGCCAGGAGGCACACGAACCGCTGCCCGAGCAGGACCGAGGTGGACACCAGCGGCTCCAGGTGCGGCCACCGGGCGGCCGGCTGCCAGCGGAGGGCAGCGAGGTCCGCCGCCACCAGAGGTGAGCCGGTGAGGACGGCGACGGCGAGCGCGACGTAGCCGGCGACGAGCAGCACGGCGAGCAGCGCCCTCCGGCGCCGGACGGCCCGGCGGGTGGCGGGGAGGGCGGTGCCCCGACGGCGCGCTCCGTCCGGCGTGCCCACCCCGCCGAGGCTAGGTCCGGCGGGC
>NZ_SSXB01000079.1:0-19909 GCF_021698995.1 Blastococcus sp. KM273129
CCCCGCCGCAGACGCCGCTGGAGTGGCTCGCCGCCCGGTCGCTCGTGGAGCCGCCCGCCCCACCCCGCGCCGAGGACGCGCCGCGCCGCCGGCGCACCGACGACCTCGCGGAGGCGCCGCCGCCGGCCGGGTCGGCCGCGACCACCGCGCAGCCTGCGGTGGCCCCCGGCTGGGCGTCGCCGCCGGAGCAGGACGGCCCGGCGGCGCCCGTCCGCATCGAGCAGATCCTCGCCCAGAACGGGGTCAGCCCGGGCTCGGGCGGCCGCCGGCGCCGGCGGTACCGGGAGGACGGCGAGAGCGACGACGTCCTGGCCCGGGTCCTCGGCCGCTGACCAGCCCTAGCGCGGGCCGCGGGACAGGCCGCCGCCGTCGAGCACGAGCGTCTGACCGGTGACCCAGCCCGCGCCGTCGGACAGCAGGTAGGCCGCGGCCTCGCCGATGTCCTCCGGGGTGCCCAGGCGCGCCATCGGGTAGGTCGCCGCGGCCTCGGCCTCCCGGCCCTCGAACAGCGCGCCGGCGAAGCGGGTCTTCACCACGGCGGGGGCCACCGCGTTCACCCGGACCCGGGGAGCGAGCTCCACCGCCAGTTGGGTGGTCAGGTTGATCAGCGCCGCCTTGCTCACCCCGTACGCGCCGATCTCCTGGGAGGAGCGCAGCCCGGCCACCGAGGCGACGAAGAGCACCGAGCCGCCGTGCTCGGACATCCACGCGCGCCAGGCCTCCTGCACCAGGCCCAGCGAGGCCACGACGTTGGTGTCGAGGATCTTGCGGCACGCGTCGAGGTCGAGGTCCATGAGCGGCCCGTAGGCGGGGTTGATGCCGACGTTGCCCACCAGGACGTCGAGGCTGCCGAACGTCTCGACCGCGGTGCGCACCGCCGTCGCCCGGTGCTCGGGATCGCCGGCGTTGCCGGCCACGGACACGGCGACCTCCGGCCCGCCGAGCGACTCCACCGCCTCGGCCAGCGCGTCGGGCTTCCGGGCGGTGAGCACCACCCGGGCGCCGCGCTCCACCAGGCTCCGGGCGATGCCCAGGCCGATGCCGCGGCTGCCCCCGGTGACCAGTGCGGTCCTTCCCTCGAACGTGTGCACGCTGCCTCCCTCGCCGATGTGCCGGCCGTCACGGTAGGGCGGCACCCGGCCGGGCCTGCGCCCGGGTGCCGCTGAGGCACGTGAGCCAGCACACAGCAACCAGGCGTTGCGACGGCCGCGCCGGCGTCACACACTCGCCATCGGCACGACGCCCGCGTGACACGCAACGGTTGCAGCGGGCGCCGGCCGGCGCTCCACCCCGCACGACCACCGCGATCTCCCCGGATCGCTCCCGACGTCCGGTACCCGCCAGGGACTGGAACGAGAGGTGCACCGATGCCTGCCTCCCGCAGGACCGTCCGCTCGCTGCTGGGTCCCGCCCGCACGCACGCCCGCGCGTCCGACGCGCCCGCCCGTCTCCGCGTGGGCGTCATCGGCGCCGGCCGCGTCGGTGCCGTCCTGGGTGCCGCGCTCGCCGCCGCCGGTCACGACGTCGTCGCCGCCTCCGGTCTCTCCACCGCCTCGGCCGAGCGCGCCGCGCGCCTGCTGCCCGGCGTCCCCCTGCTGCCCGCCGACGCGGTCGTGGGCGCCGCGGACCTCGTCGTCCTCGCCGTCCCGGACGACACGCTGGCCGGGCTGGTCTCCGGGCTCGCCGAGACCGGTGCCTGGCGGGCGGGGCAGCTGGTGTTCCACACGTCCGGTGCGCACGGGCTCGCCGTGCTGACCCCCGCCGAGCAGGCCGGGGTGCTCGCCCTCGCGCTGCACCCGGCGATGACCTTCACCGGAGCCCCCGAGGACGCCGACCGGCTCGACGGCGCGCCCTTCGGCGTCACCAGCCGGCCCGAGCACCGCCCGGTCGCGGAGACGCTGGTGCTGGAGATGGGCGGCGAGCCGTTCTTCGTCGCCGAGGCCGACCGCGGGCTGTACCACGCGGCGCTGGTCACCGGCGCAAACCACCTGGTCACGCTCGTGGCCGAGGCGGCCGACCTGCTGCGCACCGCCGGGGTGGCCGAGCCGGGGCGCGTGCTCGGCCCGCTGCTCACCGCGGCGCTCGACAACGGACTGCGCCGGGGTGACCGCGGGCTCACCGGCCCGGTCAGCCGCGGCGACGCCGGGACCGTCGCCCACCACCTGCGGACCCTCGGCGAGCGTGCCCCCGGGTCGGTGGCCGCCTACGTCGCGATGGCGCAGCGCACCGCCGAGCGGGCCGTGGCCGCCGGGCGGCTCCGCACCCACGAGGCGGCGCCGGTGCTCGACGTCCTGGCCGCCGCGCGGCACGACGACATCGCGGGCTCGCGGTGACCGCCGGCACCCGCCCGGCCGTCGCCGGGTCCGCCGCCGAGCTCCGCCGGCTGGTGACCGCGCTGCCCGGGCCCGTCGCCCTGGTGCCCACCATGGGCGCGCTGCACGAGGGGCACCGCGCGCTGGTCCGCGCCGCGCGCGAGCGGGCCGGCGGCGTCGTCGTCTCGGTGTTCGTGAACCCGACCCAGTTCGGGCCCGGCGAGGACTTCGACCGCTACCCCCGCACCTGGGAGGCCGACCTCGCCGCGCTGGCCGAGGAGGGCGCCGACGTCGTCTTCCACCCGCCGGTCGAGGAGGTCTACCCGCCCGGTGCGGCCGGGGTGACCGTCGACCCGGGGCCGCTGGGCTCGGTCCTGGAGGGCGCGGTGCGGCCCGGCCACTTCGCCGGCGTGCTGACCGTCGTCGCCAAGCTCTTCGGCCTGGTGCGGCCCGACCTGGCGCTGTTCGGCGAGAAGGACTACCAGCAGCTCACCCTCATCCGGGCCATGGCGCGGGAGCTCGCCCTGGGCGTCGAGGTGGTCGGCGTCCCGACGGTCCGCGAGGACGACGGGCTGGCGCTGTCCAGCCGCAACCGCTACCTCTCGCCGGAACAGCGGGCCCGCGCCGCGACGTTGCACCAGGCGTTGCGCGCTGGGGCCGCCGCCGGCCCGCAGGGGCCCGACACCGTCCTGGCCGCCGCCCGCGCCGTCCTGGCCGGGGCGCCCGACCTGGTCCAGGACTACCTGGAGCTCACCGATACCGACCTGGGACCGGCGCCGGCCGCCGGCCCCGCCCGGCTGCTCGTCGCCGTCCGCGCGGGCAGCACCCGACTCCTCGACAACACGGCAGTCCGGCTGGGAGGCCCGCGATGATGCGCACGATGCTCAAGTCCAAGATCCACCGTGCGACGGTCACCCAGGCCGACCTGCACTACGTGGGCTCGGTGACCGTCGACGAGGACCTCCTCGACGCCGCCGACCTGCTGCCCGGTGAGCAGGTCGCGATCGTCGACATCACCAACGGCGCCCGCCTGGAGACCTACGTCATCCCCGGCGAGCGGGGCACCGGTGTCATCGGCATCAACGGTGCCGCCGCGCACCTGGTGCACCCCGGCGACATGGTCATCCTCATCAGCTACGGCGTGATGGACGAGACCGAGGCGAAGAGCTACATCCCCAAGGTCGTGCACGTCGACGGCGCCAACCGCGTCGTCGAGCTCGGCGGGGACCCCTCGGCCCCCGTGCCCGGGGCTGCCGACCAGCGTCGCAGCGACCTGGGCGTGCCGGTCCGGTGACGCCGTGCTGCTGACCGTCGACGTCGGCAACAGCCAGACCGTCCTCGCCACCTTCGACGGCGAGCGGCGCATCGGCTCGTGGCGGGTGACGACCGCGCCCCGCGCCACCGCCGACGAGCTGCGGATGCTGTGGCGCGGCCTGCTGCGCGACACCGAGGTCACCGGCGTCGCGGCCTGCTCGACGGTGCCCGCGCTGCTGCCGGCGCTGCGCCAGCTGCTGGACTCCCTCGAGGTGCCGGTGGTGCTCATCGGGCCCGGCGTGCGCACCGGCGTCCCGCTGCACGTGGACAACCCGCGCGAGGTCGGCGCCGACCGGGTGGTCACCGCCCTCGCCGCGCACGAGCTGTTCGGCCGGAGCCCCGACGGTGGCGGCCGTCCCGTCGTCGTCGTCGACTTCGGCACCTCCACCAACGTCGACGCCGTCGGACCGGACGGGCAGTTCCTCGGTGGCGCCCTGGCGCCCGGGGTCGAGGTGAGCCGCGACGCACTGGCGAGCCGGGCGGCCCAGCTGCGGTCGGTCGAGCTCTCCTGCCCGCCGCACGCCATCGGCAAGAACACCGTCGCCGCGCTCCAGTCGGGGCTGGTGCTCGGCTTCGCCGGGCTCGTCGACGGGCTGGTCGGGCGCATCTCGGCGGAGCTCGTGGCCCAGTTCGGCGCCGCGCCGGTCGTCGTCGCCACCGGCGGGCTGGCGCCGCTGCTGGTGGACAGCTGCCGCACGATCGGCGAGCGCGAGCCGGACCTCACCGTGCACGGGCTGCGCCTGGCCTTCCAGCGGCAGCAGGCCGCGGAGCGGCGGGCGGCCGCCCCGTAGGCTGGGGCCCCGTGACGGACGTGGGACCGAACGGGACGGGCGGCGACGACGGCGGCGAGGAGCTGCCGGAGCAGATGCGGGTCCGCCGCGCCAAGCTCGACCGGCTGCGCGACTCGGGGGTCGACCCCTACCCCGTGCACGTGCCCCGCACGACCACGCTCGCCGCGGTCCGCGCCGGCCACCCGGACATGGAGCCGGACACGATGACCGGCGAGCGGGTCGGCATCACCGGCCGGGTGATCTTCTTCCGCAACACCGGCAAGCTCTGCTTCGCCACGCTGCGGGAGGGGGACGCCGAGCTGCAGGTGATGCTCTCCCGCGACCGCGTGGGCGAGGAGGCGCTGGCCGCCTGGAAGTCCGACGTCGACCTGGGTGACCACGTCTTCGTCGAGGGCGAGGTCGGGACGTCGCGCCGCGGCGAGCTCTCCGTCTTCGCCGACTCCTGGCAGCTGACCGCCAAGGCGCTGCGCCCGCTGCCGGTGGCGCACAAGCCGATGAGCGAGGAGCTGCGGGTGCGCCGCCGCTACGTCGACCTGATCGTGCGCGACGAGGCCCGCCGCACCGTCCGGCAGCGGGCCACGGTCATGTCCACCCTGCGCGCGGGGCTGGCCCGGCGGGACTTCATCGAGGTCGAGACGCCGATGCTGCAGACCGTGCACGGGGGTGCGGCCGCCCGGCCCTTCCGCACCCACATGAACGCCTTCGACCTGGACCTCTACCTGCGCATCGCGCCGGAGCTGTTCCTCAAGCGGTGCATCGTCGGCGGGCTGGACCGCGTCTTCGAGATCAACCGGAACTTCCGCAACGAGGGCGCGGACAGCTCGCACTCGCCGGAGTTCGCGATGCTGGAGTTCTACGCGGCCTACCTCGACTACCAGGACATCGCCGTCATCACCCGGGAGCTGGTCCAGGAGAGCTGCGCGGCGCTGTTCGGCGACCACGTCGCCCGCCACCACGACGGCACCGAGCTCGACCTGTCCGGGGAGTGGCGGCAGGTGCGCCTCTTCGACCTGGTCGGCGAGGCGGTGGGGGAGCCGGTCTCCCCGGACACCCCGATCGAGCACCTGCGCGCGCTGGCCGAGCGGCACCAGGTGGGCATCGACCCGGCCTGGATCCACGGCAAGGTGGTCGAGGAGATCTTCGAGGCGCTGGTGCAGCCCTCGCTGCAGGAGCCCACGTTCGTCATGGACTACCCCGTGGACACCTCGCCGCTGACGCGGGCGCACCGGACCGATCCCGGTGTCGCGGAGAAGTGGGACCTCTACATCGGCGGCATCGAGCGGGGCACCGGTTACTCCGAGCTCGTCGACCCCGTCGTCCAGCGGGAGCGCTTCACGCAGCAGGCCCTGCTGGCCGCGGCCGGCGACCCCGAGGCGATGGTGCTCGACGAGGACTTCCTGGAAGCGCTCGAATACGGCATGCCGCCCACCGGTGGGGTGGGAATGGGCATGGACCGGTTGATGATGACGCTGACCGGTCTCGGAATTCGGGAGACGATCCTGTTCCCATTGGTCCGGCCGATCAGTTCCTGACCCACGGGTATCCCGATTAGCCCGGCCGGGGAATCGGACAGCCATTTCCTATTGCTGGCCATTTGTGCTGTAATGGGCCTCGCACCCGCCGGGTGCTATTTCCGTCCGGCCCCAGGGCTGCAGCGAAAAGCGAGGAACGAATGGCGCGCAAGGTCCAGGTCATCCTGAGCGACGACCTCGACGAGAACATCCCGGCCGACGAGACCGTCAGCTTCGCGCTGGACGGCACGTCGTACGAGATCGACCTGGCGGAGAAGAACGCCCAGGAGATGCGTGACGCCTTCGCCCGTTACATCTCGGCGGCGCGCAAGGTCGGTCGCGGCACCCGCGCCTCGGGTGGCGGCCGCTCCCGCGCCACCGGTGGTGGCGGTCGCATGGACCGCGAGCAGGCCGGTGCCATCCGCGACTGGGCCCGCAAGAACGGGCACGCGGTCAGCGACCGCGGGCGCATCCCGGCCAGCGTCGTCGAGGCCTACGAGGCCGCCCACTAGAAGGACCTGCCTGCCCCCCACCGCTCGCAAGCTCGCGGCGGGCCCCTGCAGGCAGGCCGCTGACGTCGCGTCGCCCGGCCCGGCTCCCCTCGGGGGAGCCGGGCCGGTGGCGTCCCGGGCCGCGGTCGAGGCCGGTAGGCCGACAGGGGCAGGGTGCCGTCGGCGCTCCCGGGGTCGGCACGCCGTCGTCCGCTCACGGCGTAACGGGGGTGGAACACCGCATCACCGGGGCCCGTTGCACCGGGCAGCCATCCACCGCACCGTCGGACGACGACGGGGCGGCGTGGTCCGCGACTACAGTGGAAAGACCGGTGCCCCCGCGCGCCGACGGACGTCGGGTGCTCCTCTCCAGGACGGGGAGGGCAGCGCCGGACCAGCCGGTCAGAGGAGAAGCAGCAGATGTTCGAACGGTTCACCGACCGAGCCCGACGGGTGGTCGTCCTGGCGCAGGAAGAAGCCAGGATGCTCAACCACAACTACATCGGCACCGAGCACATCCTCCTGGGCCTGATCCACGAGGGTGAGGGTGTCGCCGCCAAGGCCCTGGAGTCCCTCGGCATCTCGCTCGAGGGCGTCCGCCAGCAGGTCGAGGAGATCATCGGGCAGGGCCAGCAGGCGCCGTCCGGTCACATCCCCTTCACGCCGCGGGCGAAGAAGGTGCTGGAGCTGTCGCTGCGCGAGGCGCTGCAGCTCGGCCACAACTACATCGGCACCGAGCACATCCTGCTCGGCCTGATCCGCGAGGGCGAGGGCGTCGCCGCCCAGGTCCTCGTGAAGCTCGGCGCCGACCTCAACCGCGTCCGCCAGCAGGTCATCCAGCTGCTCTCCGGCTACCAGGGCAAGGAGCCGGCCGCGGCCGGCGGCCCGGCCGAGGGCACGCCGTCGACCTCGCTGGTGCTCGACCAGTTCGGCCGCAACCTCACCCAGGCCGCGCGCGACTCCAAGCTCGACCCGGTGATCGGGCGGGCCAAGGAGATCGAGCGGGTCATGCAGGTGCTGTCGCGGCGCACCAAGAACAACCCGGTCCTCATCGGCGAGCCCGGCGTCGGCAAGACCGCCGTCGTCGAGGGGCTGGCCCAGGCCATCGTCAAGGGCGAGGTGCCCGAGACGCTGAAGGACAAGCAGCTCTACACCCTCGACCTCGGCGCGCTCGTCGCCGGTTCCCGCTACCGCGGTGACTTCGAGGAGCGCCTCAAGAAGGTGCTGAAGGAGATCCGCACCCGCGGCGACATCATCCTGTTCATCGACGAGATCCACACCCTCGTCGGGGCGGGTGCCGCGGAGGGCGCGATCGACGCCGCCAGCATCCTCAAGCCGATGCTGGCCCGCGGTGAGCTGCAGACCATCGGCGCCACGACGCTCGACGAGTACCGCAAGCACCTGGAGAAGGACGCCGCCCTCGAGCGCCGCTTCCAGCCGATCCAGGTGGGCGAGCCGACGCTGGCCCACACGATCGAGATCCTCAAGGGGCTGCGCGACCGCTACGAGGCGCACCACCGGATCAGCATCACCGACGGCGCCCTGGTGGCCGCGGCGACGCTGGCCGACCGGTACATCTCCGACCGCTTCCTGCCGGACAAGGCGATCGACCTGATCGACGAGGCCGGTGCCCGGATGCGGATCAAGCGGATGACCGCGCCGCCGGACCTGCGCGAGTTCGACGACAAGATCGCGGCCGTCCGCCGCGAGAAGGAGTCGGCGATCGACGCGCAGGACTTCGAGAAGGCCGCGTCGCTGCGCGACACCGAGAAGCAGCTGCTGGGTGAGAAGGCCGAGCGCGAGAAGCAGTGGAAGGCCGGCGACATGGACGTCGTCGCC
Organism: Blastococcus sp. KM273129; assembly: GCF_021698995.1. NCBI lineage: Bacteria > Bacillati > Actinomycetota > Actinomycetes > Geodermatophilales > Geodermatophilaceae > Blastococcus > Blastococcus sp. KM273129. The sequence continues at coordinate 8,259 of NZ_SSXB01000079.1, forward strand.
GAGGTCGACGACGAGCAGATCGCCGAGGTGCTGGCCAACTGGACCGGCATCCCCGTCTTCAAGCTCACCGAGGAGGAGACCACGCGTCTGCTCCGCATGGAGGACGAGCTCCACAAGCGGATCATCGGCCAGGAAGAGGCCATCAAGAGCGTCAGCCAGGCGATCCGGCGTACGCGGGCGGGCCTCAAGGACCCGCGCCGTCCCGGTGGTTCCTTCATCTTCGCCGGCCCCTCGGGTGTCGGGAAGACGGAGCTGGCGAAGGCGCTGGCGCAGTTCCTGTTCGGTGAGGACGACGCGCTCATCCAGATCGACATGGGTGAGTTCCACGACCGCTTCACCGTGTCCCGCCTGGTCGGTGCCCCTCCCGGCTACGTCGGTTACGACGAGGGTGGCCAGCTGACCGAGAAGGTGCGGCGCAAGCCGTTCTCGGTGGTCCTCTTCGACGAGATCGAGAAGGCGCACGCGGACGTGTTCAACACGCTGCTGCAGGTTCTCGAGGACGGCCGGCTCACCGACGGCCAGGGCCGGATCGTGGACTTCAAGAACACGATCCTGATCCTCACCACGAACCTCGGTACGCGGGACATCTCCAAGGCCGTGGGTCTCGGTTTCCAGGCCGGTAACGACGACCAGTCGAACTACGACCGGATGAAGCTGAAGGTCAACGAGGAGCTCAAGCAGCACTTCCGGCCGGAGTTCCTCAACCGCATCGACGACATCGTCGTGTTCCACCAGCTGACCGAGAAGGAGATCATCCAGATCGTCGACCTGATGGTCGGCCGGGTGGAAGGTCAGCTGGCCAACAAGGACATGGCGCTGGAGATCACGCCCGCGGCGAAGAAGCTGCTGGCCTCCCGGGGCTTCGACCCGGTGCTGGGTGCGCGGCCGCTGCGCCGCACCATCCAGCGCGAGATCGAGGACGCGCTGAGCGAGAAGATCCTCTACGGCGAGCTGTCCAGCGGGCAGATCATCGTGGTGGACGTCGACGACGCCGAGGGCCCCGCGCAGAAGTTCACCTTCCGCGGCGAGGCGAAGCCGATCGACCTGCCCGACACCCCGCCGGTGGCCCTCTCGGGTGCCGACGGCGAGGACGAGCAGGGCAGCCAGGCGTCCGAGTGACCGCCTAGCCGCACGACGACAGGGGCCGGTTCCGCATCAGCGGGGCCGGCCCCTTCGTCGTCCTCCGGCCCCGCTCTCGCCACATCGGCGGTCTGGCGCTGAGGAGCCGCATCAGCCCGACAGCGCCGGTGTGGGGCGGCGGTCAGGCGGGGAGGGTGAACAGGCCGTCCTCGGTCTGCTCGACCAGGCCGTCGGCCAGCAGCGAGTCCAGGCAGCGGGACCGCTGGACGGCGTCCTCCCACGCGGGCTCGAGCGCTGCGGCGTCCACCGGCTCGTGCGCCGCCCGCAGGACGTCGAGCAGCCGGCCCCGGACCTGGCGGTCCGTCCCCGCGAACTTCTGCACCTTCCGCGGCGGCCCGTCGTGCGGCGGGGCGCCGGCCAGCCGCCACGCGCACCGGTCCCGCACCGGGCAGGCGCCGCACCGCGGCGTCCCGGCCACGCACACCAGCGCGCCCAGTTCCATGACGGCGACCGAGAAGCGCACTGCGCGCTCGTCGTCCTCCGGCGCCAGCGCGGCGACGTCGACGAGGTCGGCGGCCCGGGCGTTGCCGGCCTCCGCGCGGCCGTGCACCAGCCGCGCCACGACCCGGCGCACGTTGGTGTCGACGACGGGCTGGCGCCGGCCATGGCCGAAGCAGGCGACCGCGCGTGCGGTGTAGGTGCCCACCCCGGGCAGCGCCTCGAGCTCGGCCACGTCCTCGGGGACGACGCCCCCGTGTCGCTCGGTGATGGCGATCGCCGCCTCCCGGAGCCACAGCGCCCGGCGGGGGTAGCCGAGCTTCCCCCACGCCCGGATGACGTCCGCGGGCGGCTGGGCCGCCAGGTCCGCCGGTGTGGGCCACCGGGCCACCCAGGCCCGCCAGACGGGCTCCACGCGCGCCACGGGGGTCTGCTGGAGCATCACCTCGCTGACCAGGACGGCCCAGGGATCGACATCCGGGGTCCGCCAGGGCAGGTCGCGGGCGGCGGTGGCGTACCAGTCGACGATCAGCTCGCCGGCCGGGGTGGCGGTGGGGGAGGACGGCCCGGTCACGGGCACCCAGTGTGCCGTGCGCGCGGCGCGGCGTGCCGAGCGGACCAGTCCCCACCGGGCGCACTAGCGTTCCCCGCGTGTTGCACCCGGTGGGCCCGCTCCCCGCAGCCGTGTACTGGCGGCGCCGGCTGACCGTGCTGGTGCTGCTGCTGGCGGTCCTGGCCGGGCTCGCCTGGCTGGTGACCAGCCTGCTGGCCGGCGGCGGGAGCGGCTCGGCCGCCGCGCCCGGCACCGCGGCCGAGCCGACCGAGCCCCCGGCGCTGGAGCAGGTGGTGCCCGCGGTCTCCGGGGTGCGGACGCCCGGCACCACGGCGCCACCGAGCGAGCCGCCGGTCCCGGCGGGCCCGACCCCGGGTTCTCCGTGCACCGACGAGATGCTGGGGCTGGAGGTGCGCACCCCCGGCACGGCCGCCGTCGGCGCCAAGCCGGTCTTCGAGCTGGTGGTGGTCAACACCTCGCCGGTCCCTTGCGTGCGGTCGCTGGACAAGCAGCTCCAGGAGCTGGTGATGGTCGACGCCGCCGGGGCCCGGGTCTGGGGCAGCAACGACTGCTTCCCCGAGAGCAGCGACGACGAGCGCACCCTGGCTCCGGGCGAGCCGGTCGTCTTCCCCCTGACGTGGGGCGGGCTCACCAGCGAGCCGACGTGCACCGCCCCGCGCGTGACGCCCGCTCCGGGCGACTACGTGCTGCGCGGCCGGCTGGACACCAAGGTCTCCGGCGACGCCCCGCTCACCATCGGCTGACGCGGCGGGGATCCGGTCCGGGTCGCACCGCGGAGCGCGCCCACCGTCGCCCGCGGGGGCCGGGGTCCCGTGCGTCCGCGCCGCGCTGCAAGATCAACTGTAGCGGTCGAGGATCGAGGTCTCGGCCAGCCGGGACAGCCCCTCGCGGATGCCGCGCGCCCGGGCCTCCCCGACGCCCTCCACGGCCAGGAGGTCCTCGATGGTGGCGGCGAGCAGCTTCTGCAGGCCACCGAAGTGCTCCACGAGCCGGTCGATGATGCCGGCGGGCAGCCGGGGCACCCGGGCGAGCAGCCGGTAGCCCCGCGGGCTCACCGGGGAGTCCAGGGCGTCCGGCGACGTGGGCAGGCCGTAGCAGCGCGCGACCGCGGAGAGGTCGAGCAGCTCGGTGGCGGTGAGCGCCCGCAGCTCGGTGAGCACCTGGTCGATGGTGCGGTTCCGGCGGCCGCCGGCGGGCAGGTAGTCGCGGACGAGCAGCCCGCGGTCCTCCTCGACGCCGGCCAGCATCTCGTCGAGCTGGAGGGCCAGCAGGCGGCCGTCGGTACCCAGCTCGACGACGAAGCCCTCGATCTCGTCGGCGATCCGCCGGACCATCTCCAGCCGCTGGCTGACGCTCATCGCGTCGCGCACGGTCACGAGGTCCTCGATCTCCAGCGCCGAGAGCGTGCTGGCCACCTCGTCCAGCCGGAGCTTGTAGCGCTCCAGCGCGGCGAGGGCCTGGTTGGCCCGGGCGAGAATGGTCGTCGGGTGCTCGAGGGTGTACCGCCGGCCGGCCACGTACACGCTGATGATGTGCATCGACTGGCTGACCGAGATGACCGGGAAGCCGGTCTGCACGGCGACCCGCTCCGCCGTGCGGTGCCGGGTGCCGGACTCCTCCGTGGGGACCGTCGGGTCGGGCATGAGGTGGACGCCGGCCCGGACGATGCGGCTGCCGTCGTAGGAGACGATCACCGCGCCGTCCATCTTGGCCAGCTCGCGCAGCCGGGTGGCCGACAGGGCGACGTCCAGCGCGAAGCCGCCGGTGCAGATCGACTCGACCACCCGGTCGTACCCCAGCACGATCAGCGCACCGGTGCGGCCGGCCAGGATGCGCTCGAGGCCGTCGCGCAGCGCCGTGCCGGGGGCGATGCGGCCGAGGAGCTCGCGCAGGGCGATCTCGGGATCCACGGCGGCGGGCACGAGCTCTCCTGACGGTCGAGTGGTACGGCAGTGGAGTCTACGTACCCGAGTGACGAGCCGGGCACGCTCGGGGTACGGGGCGTGCACCCGGCCGCTCTTGCGGAACCCTACGGGCTCAGAACATGCGGTGGAAGGCCGCACCCAGGTCGGGGACCTCGATCAGCCGCATGCCGGCCGGCGCGGCGCCGGCGTCCGGTGGGACGAGGGCCACGCGGTAGCCCTGGCGGGCGGCCTCGGCCAGCCGGCGGCCGGTGCCGCCGACCCGGCGGATCTCCCCGGACAGGCCGACCTCGCCGAGAGCCACGAGGCCCGGGGGCAGCGGGGTGTCCTTGGCGGCGGAGGCGATCGCCAGCGCCAGGGCCAGGTCGGCGGCCGGCTCGGCGATGCGCACCCCGCCCACCGACGCCGCGAACACGTCGGCGTCGGCCAGCTTGACCCGGCCGCGGCGCTCGACCACGGCGTTCACCATGGCCACCCGCTGCGAGTCCAGGCCGCTGACGGCCCGGCGGGGGGAGCCGCCGCCGCTGGTGCTCGCCACGAGGGCCTGCACCTCGGCCAGCAGCGGCCGGCTGCCCTCCAGGGTCACGGTCACGCAGCTGCCCGGCACCGGGTCGCTGCGCCGCGACACGAACAGCGCCGACGGGTCGGGCACGCCGACGACACCGCTGTCGCCGATCTCGAAGCAGCCGATCTCGTCGGCCGGGCCGAAGCGGTTCTTGGTGGCCCGGACCATGCGCAGGGTCGAGTGGCGCTCGCCGTCGAAGGAGACGACGACGTCGACCAGGTGCTCGAGCGTGCGCGGCCCGGCGATGGCGCCGTCCTTCGTGACGTGGCCGACCAGGATCGTGGTCATCCCGCGGGTCTTCGCGACGCCGGTCAGCGCCGACGCCACGGCGCGGACCTGCGTCGAGCCGCCGTCGGTGCCCTCGACGGCGGGGGAGCGGACCGTCTGCACGCTGTCGAGCACCAGCAGCGAGGGGTTCACCGCCTCGACGTGGGCGAGCACCGCGGACAGCTCCGTCTCCGCGGCGAGGTACAGGCGGTCGTGCAGGGCGCCGATCCGCTCCGCGCGGAGCCGCACCTGGCCGGCCGACTCCTCGCCGGAGACCACGAGCGTGGGGCCGCCGGCGGCGGCGACCCGGTGCGCCACCTCGAGCAGCAGCGTGGACTTGCCGACCCCGGGCTCCCCGGCGACCAGGAGCACCGCACCGGGTACGAGGCCGCCACCGAGGACGCGGTCGAACTCGGCGATGCCCGTGGGCACGGCGCGGGCGCCGGCGAGCTCCACCTGCGCGATCGGCCGGGCCGGTGCGCTGACCGGGCCGGCCGGGACGGCGCGCAGCCCGGTGGCCGGGGCGCCGGCCTCCTGCAGGGTGCCCCATGCCTGGCACTCGGGGCAGCGCCCGACCCACTTCGCCGAGGTGTGGCCGCACTCGGTGCAGCGGTGGGCAGGGCGGGACTTCGCTCCGGCAGGTGGCACGCGGGGCACGCTAGCCGCGGCCACCGACAGTTCCCCGGAGAACGCGCGACGGCGGCTCCCGGGCGGGAGCCGCCGTCGCGACGAGGAGCGGGGGGATCAGTTCTCGGGGTTGCCGCCGCCGGCGACCTCGGTCTGCTCGTGGCCGCCCTCCTCGACGCCGCCGCCGGACTCGCCCTCCTCCTCGTGGTGGAAGTCGAAGGACTCGTCGCGCTCGCGGACCTCCTCGAGGGCGGCGACCGGGACCACCGTGGTCACCTCGCCGGCGTTCTCGAAGGTGAAGGTCAGCTCCAGGATCCGGCCGCTCGTGAGCGCCTCGTCGAGGCCGGTGAGGGTGACGGCGGAGTCGCCGTCCCCGCCGACGAAGACCGTGGTGCCGGCGGGGATCACCAGCTCGCCCGCGCCGGCGGAGGTGCTCTCGTCCTCGGTGGAGCCGGCGCCGGTGCCCGGGGGCTGCGCGCTGGGCGTCGCGGAGGTCGCGGCCGCGTCGATCTCGACGTCGTCGAAGCCCTCGCCGGTGATGCCGGTCAGGGTGTCGTCCTCGGTGCCGGTGTTCACGATGGCCAGCCGCAGCGGGGCGTCCTCGCCGACCGGGTACTCGCCGTCCTCGGGGGCGACGACGGCGATCTGGCGCAGCACGATGTCACCCGCCTCGGCCATCGCGCCGACCTTGTCGCGCTCCTGCTCGACGGTCTGCGTGACCTGGCCGGCGCTGCACGCCGAGAGGGCGAGGGGGGAGAAGAGCAGAACGCCCATCGTGGCGGCGCGCAGAGCGCGGTTCACGGCTGTCGACCTCCAGCAGGACCGTGCCGGCCACCGGGGATCGGTGGCACGGAGACGCCCCGAGCGTATCGGTCGCCTCCCCGGCCTGCCCGCAGGGAGCCGTCTGCGTCGCGGCAGGACGGCCCCGGCGCCGGTCAGGCCAGCGTCGATCCGCTGCCGACCAGCAGGGCGACGTCGAGCACCGTGAGCAGCATGACGGCGGGGAAGGCGAGGGCGCGGAACCGCGCCGTGCCCGCGAGGGCGGCGACCGCGGCCGCGGGCACGGCCAGGACGAGGGCGGCCCAGTCGGTGGGCCCGGGGGGCCCCGGCGGGCCGAGGACCAGCACCAGCGTCGCCCCGGCCAGCAGCAGCGCACCGCACGCCGCGGAGAGGCGCGGACCCAGGCGGTGCGGCAGCCCGCGGACCCCGGTGGCCAGGTCCTCCTCGAGGTCGGGGGCGACGTTGGCCAGGTGGGCCGCTCCACCGAGCGCCGCGCCCGCGGCCACCAGCCACCACGGGGGAGCGGGGGTGCCAGGGGCGGCGGCGACCACCCCGGCGGGCAGCGCCCCGAACCCCACGACGTAGCCCGCACCGGACCAGACGGTGCGCTTGAGCCCGGCGTTGTAGGCCCAGCCGCTCGCGACGAGGAGCAGCAGGAGGGCGCCCGGGACGAGCCCCAGCAGGAACGAGAGGACGACGGCCACCGCGGCTGCGGCGAGGGCCGCGGCGCGCAGCACGGCGGGCGCGACGGCGCCCTGCACGACCGGCTTGTCGGCCCGCGCGACGGCGCGGTCGCGGTCGGCGTCCAGCCAGTCGTTGCTCCACCCGATGGAGGCCTGACCTGCGAGGACGGCGGCGCAGAGGAGGGCGGCGCGGGCCGGCGGGACGTCGGCGGCGACGGCCAGCAGGGTGGCCACGGTGGTGACCGCGACGGTCGGCCCGAGGTGGGTCGCGCGGAGCAGCGCACGGGTCGTCGCGCCCGTCCGGGCGGCACCCGCAGGCACATCAACCACGCTCTGTCAACCCCTCCGACGCGTCGATCCAGGCCGCTGACCTGCATATTTACTGCCCGGAGCCGATCCGTTGGTCAGTCTGCCGTGCTAACCTGGGTGGAGCGAAAGGGGTCACATCCACATGGGCTTCACTGTCGGCGAGACCGTCGTCTACCCGCACCACGGTGCCGCGCTCATCGAGGCGATCGAGAAGCGCACGATCAAGGGTGAAGAGAAGGCCTACCTCGTGCTGAAGGTCGCCCAGGGCGACCTCACCGTGCGCGTGCCGGCCGACAACGCAGAGATCGTCGGCGTCCGTGACGTCGTCGGTCAGGAGGGGCTCAACCGGGTGTTCGAGGTGCTCCGCGCCCCGCACACGGAGGAGCCGACGAACTGGTCGCGCCGCTACAAGGCCAACCTCGAGAAGCTGGCCTCCGGCGACGTAAACAAGGTGGCCGAGGTCGTCCGCGACCTGTGGCGCCGCGACAAGGACCGCGGCCTCTCGGCCGGCGAGAAGCGGATGCTCTCGAAGGCCCGTCAGATCCTGGTCAGCGAGCTCGCGCTCGCCGAGGGCACCAACGAGGACAAGGCCGAGGTCCTGCTCGACGAGGTCCTCGCCAGCTGAGCGCTCCGCGCTCACGCAGATCCCGCCGAACCGCTCCCGTGCACGCTGTCGCCATCGTCGCAGCGGCCGGGAGCGGTTCGCGTCTGGGGGCGTCCGTGCCGAAGGCGCTGGTGCCGCTCGGTGGTCGGCCGCTGGTCGCCTGGGCGGTGGACGCCCTGCTGGCCGGCGGCGTCGGCGAGGTGGTCGTCACCGTGCCCCCCGCCGAGCGTGCCGCGTTCGCCGCCGCGCTGCCCGACCGGGTGCGGCTCGTCGACGGCGGGGCCACCCGGACCGCGTCGGTGCGCGCCGGGCTCGCCGCGGCCGGGTCGCGGGCCGATGCCGTCCTGGTGCACGACGCCGCGCGGCCGCTCACCCCGCCTGACGCCGTGGCCCGCGTGCTGGCCGCTCTCGCCGGCGGTGCCCGTGCGGTCGTCCCCGTGCTGCCGGTCGTCGACACGACCGTCCTGGTCGACGACGACGGCGTGGTCGTCGAGGCCGTCCCGCGTGCGGCGCTGCGCCGCGTGCAGACCCCGCAGGGTTTCGACCGGGCCACCCTGGTCGCCGCGTACGCCGCCCTCGACGCCGCGGCCGAGCTCACCGACGACGCCGCCGTCGTCCGCGCCGCCGGCGTCCCGGTGGCCACCGTCCCCGGTGACGAGCGCGCCGCGAAGATCACCGTCCCCCACGACCTCGCGCTCGCCGAGCTGAGCGTGGGGCTGACCGGGAGCGAGGTGCACCCGTGACCGTCCTGCCGCGCGTCGGCATCGGCACCGACGTCCACCCGGTGGTGGCCGGCCGCCCCTGCCGGCTGGCCGGGCTGGACTGGCCGGGCACCCACGGCTGCGCCGGGCACTCCGACGGCGACGTGGTGGCCCACGCGCTCACCGACGCCGTGCTCTCCGCTGCCGGGCTCGGTGACATCGGCGGACTGCTCGGCACGGACGACCCGCGCTGGGCGGGGGCCGCGGGCATCGCCGTCCTCGAGCACGTGCGCGAGGTCGTCACGGCGCACGGCTGGGAGATCGGCAACGCGTCGGTCCAGCTGATCGCCACCACCCCGCGGCTCGGCCCGCGCCGGGCGGAGGCCGAGGCGGCGCTCTCCGCCGCGCTCGGGGCGCCGGTCAGCGTGGCGGCCACCACCACCGACGGGCTCGGGCTGACCGGCCGGGGCGAGGGCCGGGCGGCGGTGGCCACCGCGCTGGTGATCCGGTCGGGGGAGGCGCCCTCGCCGCGGGCGGAAGGCCCCGCAGGGACTCCGTAGACTCCCGGCGGTGAGCCTCCGCCTGTACGACACGGCCGCCCGTGCGGTCCGCGACTTCACGCCGCTGCGTGCCGGTCACGCGTCGGTGTACGTCTGCGGGCTCACCGTGCAGGGGCCGCCGCACGTCGGGCACGTCCGCGCGGCGGTCTCCTTCGACGTGCTGCGCCGCTGGCTGGTCGCCCGCGGCCTCGAGGTCACCTACGTCCGCAACGTCACCGACATCGACGACAAGATCCTCGTCAAGGCCGACGAGCACGACGTCCCCTGGTGGGCCTGGGCCTTCGAGAACGAGCGCGCCAGCACCCGCGCCTACGACGTGCTCGGCGTGCTGCCGCCGACCTACGAGCCGCGCGCCACCGGGCACGTCCCGGAGATGGTCGAGCTGATGGAGCGGCTGGTCGAGCGCGGGCACGCCTACGCGGTCGACGGCGACGTCTACTTCGACGTCCGCTCCTTCCCGGGGTACGGGGCGCTCACCGGCCAGCGGCTCGACGCCCTCGAGCCCGCCGCCGACACCGACACCGACGAGCGCAAGCGCGACCCCCGCGACTTCGCGCTGTGGAAGGCGGCCAAGGCCACCGAGCCGGCCACGGCCTCGTGGCCGACCCCGTGGGGGCGCGGCCGGCCGGGCTGGCACCTGGAGTGCTCGGCGATGGCGGGGAAGTACCTGGGCGCGGAGTTCGACATCCACGGCGGCGGCCTGGACCTGCGCTTCCCGCACCACGAGAACGAGCAGGCGCAGTCCCGGGCCGCCGGCGACCGGTTCGCGCAGTACTGGCTGCACAACGGCTGGGTCACCCTCGGCGGCGAGAAGATGAGCAAGTCGCTGGGCAACACGGCCCTGGTCGACGAGGTGGTCCGGCGGGTGCGCCCGGTGGAGCTGCGCTACTACCTCGTGGCCCCGCACTACCGCTCGACGGTCGAGTTCACCGACGCCGCGCTGGAGGAGGCCGGGCAGGCCTACCGCCGCGTCGAGTCCTTCGTGAAGCGGGCGGCCGAGCGGGTGGGCGCCGACGCGGGGGAGGCGCGGCGCGCGCCCGCCTTCGACGCGGCGCTCGACGACGACCTCGGGACGCCGGCGGCGATCGCCGCGGTCCACGAGGTGGTGCGTCAGGGCAACACCGCCCTCGCCGACGGGGACGACGCCGCCACGGCCGCCGCCCTGGGCTCGGTCCGCGCCATGCTGGGCGTGCTCGGGCTGGACCCGCTCGACCCGCAGTGGGCCACCGCCGGCGACGACGGGCTGGCCCGGGCGACCGACGGCCTGGTGGCGCTGGCGCTGGAGCAGCGCCAGGCGGCCCGGGCACGCAAGGACTTCGCGGCGGCGGACGCGATCCGCGACCAGCTCGCCGCCCTCGGCGTCACCGTCGAGGACACCCCGCACGGACCCCGATGGGAGCTGACCCGCTGATGGCCGGCAACAGCCAGCGACGCGGCCGCACGACCGGTGCGGGCAAGAAGGGCGCGACCGCAGGTACCGGCGGCAAGAACCGGCGGTCGCTCGCCGGCCGCGGGGCCACCCCGCCCGCCGAGATGCGCACCGGGCACCCCGCCCAGCGGCGTGCCCAGGCCGAGGCGCGGCAGCGGGCCGACCGCGCCCGCGCCCGCCAGCGCGCCGAGGAGTCTCCGGAGCTGCTGCTCGGCCGCAACCCCGTCGTCGAGGCGCTGCGCGCGCAGATCCCGGCGACGGCCCTGTACGTCGTCACCGGGGACACCACGCGCGGCGGCACCGACGAGCGGATCGCCGAATCGCTCGCGCTGGCGGCCGACCGCGGGCTGCCGCTGCTCGAGGTCGGCAAGGCCGAGTTCGACCGGATGGCGCAGGGCGCCCTGCACCAGGGCATCGGGCTCCAGGTCCCGCCGTACGACTACGCCCACCCCGACGACCTGCTCGACATCGCCCGCGACTCGGGCCGCGCGCCGCTGGTCGTGGCGATGGACGGGGTGACCGACCCGCGCAACCTGGGCGCCGTCGTCCGGTCGGCGGCCGCGTTCGACGCGCACGGCGTCGTCGTCCCCCAGCGCCGCGCGGTGGGCATGACGGCCTCGGCCTGGCGCACCAGCGCCGGCGCGGCGGCCCGGCTGCGCGTCGCCCGGGCGGTCAACCTGCCGCGGGCGCTCGCCGCCTACCAGGACGCCGGCCTGCAGACGGTGGGGCTGGCCGGTGACGGCGACGTCGACCTGCACGAGTACGACGGCTTCGCCGACCCGGTCGCCCTGGTCGTCGGCGCGGAGGGCGCCGGGCTCTCGCGGCTGGTGCGGGAGAAGTGCGACGTCGTCGTCCGCATCCCGATCTCGCGCGACACGGAGTCGCTCAACGTCAGCGTCGCCGCCGGGATCGCGCTCTACCAGGCCGCGCTGCGCCGCAGCTCGGACGCCGCCCGCTAGCTTTCGCCTCGCCAGTCAAGAGCTGTAGCGGGCAGGGGGCATCGGGCCGGGTGCTTCAGCGTCCGGCCGTGGGGTGCAGCGCGGTGGTCGGGT
>NZ_SSXB01000080.1:0-19001 GCF_021698995.1 Blastococcus sp. KM273129
TGCTCGATGACGCAGTCACCGCCACCCGCCCCGACCCTCGCCGCGGATCACCCGCAGCTGCAGGCCCCCCATCTGTGGCCCGCCGCCGTGGTGGCCGACGCCCTGGCGGTCGAGCCGGCGCGAGGACTGGACGAGGGGGAGGTCCTGCGACGCCGGGGCATGGTCGGGGAGAACCGCCTGCCGGAGAAGCCGCGACGGCCGGCGTTGCTGCGCTTCCTGGACCAGTTCCGCAGCCTGCTGATCCTCATCCTGCTCGGCGCCGCGGTCCTGGCCGGTCTGGTCGGCGACCTCAAGGACACGATCGTCATCCTCGTCGTCCTGTTGATCAACGCCACGATCGGCTTCGTCCAGGAGAACAAGGCCGAGCGCAGTCTGGAGGCACTGCGCGACATGCTGGTGGCCACGGCTCGGGTCCGCCGGGACGGAACACCCCGCATCGTCGAGGCCGCCGAACTGGTGCCCGGTGATGTCGTCCTGCTCGAGGCCGGCGACCGCATTCCGGCCGACGGCCGGTTTCTGGTGGCCGAGTCGGTGGAGGTCGACGAGTCCGCGCTGACCGGGGAGTCCCAGGCGGTGGCCAAGGACACCACTCCGGTCGGCGCCGCCCCGGGCGAGCAGGTCCCGCTGGCCGACCGGACCGGCATGGGCCACATGAACACCGCACTCACGCGTGGCCGAGCCGAACTTCTGGTGACCGCCACCGGCATGCGGACCGCGGTCGGCGCCATCGCCGAGTTGCTGAGGAGCGGCGAGGAGCCCAAGAGCCCGTTGCAGGTCCAGCTGGACTCGGTGGGCAAGCGCATCGCCCTCATCGGCGGCATCGCCATCGCCGTCTACGCGACCATCGCCCTGCTCCGCGGCGAGTCGCTGGGCGAGCTGGCCCTCTCCGCAGTCGCTCTCGCCGTGGCCACGGTGCCCGAGGGGTTGCCCGCCGTCCTGGCGCTGACCCTCGCTCTCGGCGTGGCCCGGATGGCCCGCCGGGGCGCCATCGTCAAGCGGCTGGCGTCGGTGGAGACCCTGGGCTCGGCGACGGTCATCTGTAGCGACAAGACCGGCACGCTCACCCTCAACCAGATGACCGCCCGGGCGCTGTCCTTCGCCGGGCGCCGGGTGCGCATCGACGGCGAGGGCTACGCCCCCCGGGGAGCCCTCGTCGATGAGGCGACCGGCCAGCCGGCCCAGGATGTCCACACACTGCTGGCACCCCTCGTGCTCTGCAGCGACGCCACGCTCTCGCCGGGTACCGACTCCCGCCCAGGCATCGTGGGCGACCCCACCGAGGGAGCACTGGTCGTCGCAGCGGCGAAGAGCGGCATCTCGGCCCTCACCCTCCGCACCGCGTATCCGCGGATAGCCGAGCTGCCGTTCGACAGCGCCCGCAAGTTCATGGCCACCGTGCACGACGAGGGAGGCCGGGCCCGGGTGTACCTCAAGGGCGCGCCGGACGTGCTGCTCACCCGCAGCACGGCCGTGCTGACCGCCGAAGGGGTGCGCGAGCTCGACGCCGACGAGCGAGAGCGGCTGACCGACGACATCTCCGCGCTCGCCTCCCGGGGCCTGCGAATCCTTGCTGCCGCGACCACGCTCGTGGACGACCTACCCGCCGGTGGGGACCAGGCGGCTGCGAATGCGCTCGCAGAGCGGCTGACGGGATTGACCCTCCTCGGGCTGGTCGGCATCGCCGACCCACCGCGCCCCCAGGTCAAGGACGCCATCGCCCTCGCCTCTCAGGCCGGGGTCTCGGTCAAGATGATCACCGGCGACCACCGCGACACCGCCGCCGCGATCGCCCGGGAGCTCGGCATCGGCGGCGCCGTCGTCACCGGCGCCGAGCTGGACCGGATGACCCCGGCTGAGTTGTCGGAGCGGGTCGAGGACATCGGCGTCTTCGCCCGCGTCGCACCCGAGCACAAGGTCGCGATCGTGAGCGCACTCACCGCCCGTGGGCACGTCGCGGCGATGACCGGCGACGGGGTCAACGACGCGGCGGCGCTGCGCTCTGCCCACATGGGCGTGGCCATGGGCATCACCGGCACGGAGGTGACCAAGGAAGCCGGGGACATGATCCTCACCGACGACGACTTCACCACCATCGTCGCCTCGGTCCGCGAAGGCCGGTCGATCTACGACAACGTGGTCAAGTTCGTGCGCTTCCAGCTGTCGACCAACATCGGCGCCATCCTGTCCTTCCTCGGCGCGACCGTGGCCGGCCTGGCGGCACCGCTGACCGCCATCCAGGTGCTGTGGGTCAACATCATCATGGACGGCCCGCCCGCCATGGCCCTCGGTGTCGACCCCGCCCGGCCGGGGCTGATGGACGAGCCGCCACGCAGGTCCACCGAGCGGATCCTCAACCGCACCCGGCTCATCCGGATGTTCCGCGCCGGCGCGGTCATGGCGACCGGAACCCTGTCGGTGCTCGCCCTCGCCGACGGCGCCTTCGGTGCGCCGGTGGCCGCCACCATGGCGTTCACCACCTTCGTGCTGTTCCAGTTCTTCAACGCCCTCAACGCGCGAGCCGAGCGCGAAACGGTGTTCACCCGCCACCTGTTCACCAACCGATGGCTGTGGGTGTCCTTCGGCACAGTGATCGTCCTGCAGGTCCTCGTGGTGCACGTACCGGTGCTGCAGCGCCTGTTCGACACCACGGCGCTGACGGCGACCCAGTGGCTGATCTGCACGATGGTGGCGGCATCCGTTCTCGTGGTGGAAGAAGCCATCAAGCTGGCACGGCGGGTGACGACCCGACGCTAGGCTTCCCCGTCTCAGCAAGCGCGCGACCGAGGAGCGAGCCGATGCCCAGCGATCAGCAGCGCGAGCAGATGCTGCGTTGGTGTCGGCAAGCCAGTGCCGCGCAGCCGCTGTTCCGCGAGAGCAGAAGGTGCTGGCCTGCGCCGGGGGGACAACGCGGTAGCTGTCGGCCCGTTGTGCCAGGCCTAGGGCGGCCGTAGGCAGGTGGCGCCCACGGTCGGTCGCCGACCTTCGCGACAGCTCACCGACGGCGCCCAGCCGGGACGAGCGCCATCGCAGAGTTCGGTCCGGCTACGCCCTGGATCACCGACCCGACGTCTTGTCCGGCCGACCGAAGGTGCCGGTAGCCCTGCGTCGCGTACACCGGCTGTTCGCCGCGATTGCCGCCACCGCGACCGAGCCCATGGCAGCGCGACCGCCCTGGGCCGGAGTAGGCGTGGCGGTCCTCGGCCCGGGGGCCCGGCCGGCCGCCGGCACGGAGTGGATCGAAGCGACGTGGGTCGACGCCACCGCGACCGCGCGTCCGGCAGGGGTCTTCCCGCGCTCGAGGTGGACCGTGACTCACTGGTCCGCGGCACTTGAGATCGTCCCGGCCGAGCCCCGCCGCATCACCGTTTCACCAGCCACGCCACCGCCCTTGGAGGGCCACCGATGACGCTGCCCTCACCGCCGAGCCGCGGCTCCCGCGGCTCTCTGGCTGACGCAGTTCAGGACAGGGTGTCGGATGCGCTCACCGTAGACGCCCTCCGGGCGTCCCATGCGCGGCTCGGGCGGACCGTCGATGATCTGCCGACGCCGTTCTACATAGCGCACCGCGGCGGCTCGCTGATGGTGCCGGAAGGAACCATGGAAGGGTACCGGGTGGCCGCCGCCATGAAGGCGCAGGCCCTGGAAGCCGATGTGCAGCTTCTGACCGACGGCACCGTCGGGGTCATGCACGACGCCACTGTGGATCGGACGACGACGTCCACTGGCAACGTCGCCGATCACAGCGCAGTCTCCTTCGGCCAGCTGAACATCGACGCGTCCACCTACCTCGGTGGCGGCTGGCCAGACAACCTCCGACCGGCGATGGTCGACGCCTGGCTGCGCGAGTTCGGCAACCGCATTGTGCTCATTCCCGAAGCCAAGGGCGCCGGCTCGGTCGGGCCGCTGTGTGACCTGCTCGACGCGCACCGGATCCATCCCGACCGCGTGATTGTGCAGTCGTTCTCGGCCGCGGACTGCGCAGTCGCTGCGGCGCGGGGCTACCTGGCGTGCTTCATCGGGTCGACGAGCGTCGCGACAGCAACAGCGATCGGCGCTGCGTGGATCGCCCCCCATCACACGCAGATCACCGCCGGCTTCGTCACCGAGGCGCACGCGGCTGGCCTGAAGGTGGCCGCCTGGACAGTGAACCGCCGCTACAGGCGCGACCCGCTCGTGGCGGCCGGGGTCGACGCCATCTTCTCCGACGACCCTGCGTACCTGCAGGACGACACCCTGCTGCGCACCACCGACCCCTTCAGGTCGCAGGCCTGGATCCCGGACTGCAAGCCAATGGCCCGTCCGGCTGCGATCGGGGCAAGTTCTACCCGGACGGGTCGTGGGGCTGGGACCCGGCCGGCGCCAGCGTCAACTTCGCCCTGCACGGCTACCTGCGACCGCCGGATCCGTCAAGCTTCACCATGGACCTCGACCTGCGGATCGACGGTGGCAGCGGCGGGGACCCCACCCGGTGGGCCTCCGTGCTCCTCACCACCGCGACTACCCGTACGCTGACGCGCCGCACGAAAGCATCGACGGCTACCACCTGGTGATCCGGCAGCAGGGGCAGCTGGAGATCCACCGGGTGCCACCGGGCACTAGCGCTTCGCTGATCGGCGCCTTTCACTCGGGAAGCGGAACAGACCTCGTCCTCGGCGCCTACACGCCGTGCCGCATCACCGTCACCCCGAGACAGATCACGTTCGCCCGCCGGGACCTGACCGCCGAGACAGTGACCGCGACCGACAACGCCGCCCGGGGCTCGTTTATCACGCTGGGGCGCAACCAGGCTGGCGTCCGCTTCAGGGAGATCACGCTGTCATGACCGAGCACATCGACCCCACCAGCCCCTACGGGCAACCCGGCCACGGCCCCGCCGATCCACCCGGCTACTTGATCGAGCGCGGCGGCGACGGATGGCAGTGGACCCGCCGCGCCGATGACCACACCGAGTCCGGCTACGACAGCCACACCGAAGCGGTGGAGGCTGCCGAGGCCGACCGTCAGGCGGAGTGAGCCGTAGCGACCACGAGCGCAGTTGCGACATGCCCGCACGCCGCTGTCGGAGTGGGCGGTCCAGGTCGGCCAGTTGAGCAGTTGCACGGTTCAGACAACGACAGCGACACCATCTCAGGCCCGGCGGTGACCGCGCCGCCAACAACGCGCTGTGGACCATCACGAACAACCGCATGATCCACGACCAGCGGACTCGGGACTTCGCCGAACGACGACGTGGCCAAGGCGACAGCCGCAAGGACACCCTGCGCGTCCTCAAGCGCTACATCGCCCGCGAGACCTTCACCATCATCTGCTCCGCGCTACACGCCGAACAGCCCTGTTCAAGGCCGAGCTGGTCCGCAACAAGGGCCTGTCAACGGCGCTCGAAAATTGACCCCCTGGCGTGGAACCCGCCCGACGCCCTGGGGGTCAGAATTCACCCGTCGTCGACAGGGCCCGTGGAAGAACATCGACGACCTCGAGATCGCCGTTGCCTCGACTGGTTCAATCACCGACGACTGCACGGCGAGATCGGCCTGATCCCGCCTGCCGAGCACGGGGCCAACCACTACCGTCACCACCCCGCCCCGACACCCGTCGGGGCGTCAGTTGGGAGCCTCCACTGAACCCGGCGCGGGACAGATCCTCGCCGCCGGCCTGATCGGGTGGGCCGAGCACCACGAGCAGCTCCAGATCGTGGTCGTGCCACGTAACGCCCACGTGAAAGGCTTCCAGGTAACTCCCCCGGGCGCTGGGTGGTGGAACGGACCTTCGGCTGGTTGACGAGGTGCAGACGGTTGGCGCGCGACTACGAACGAAAGACCGCCCACGCCGAGGCCATGATCGACGTGGCGATGATCCGGCTCATGGCCCACCTCTACCGGAGCACCGTCGGCGAGTTGTCCCGAGCGGAACCCGTCGACGCGGTGACGTTCGCCGACGTCGGTACCCGACTCCGCTGGGGACCGAAGGCCGCCCAGGACACCGCCCCGCCAGGCGGCTCCACCCTCAGTAGCCGATCGCGGCGCACCGGCCGAGGTCGGGGCAGCGCCCCGAGTGACCGCCATCGCCCCCTTCCGAAGCCCTGTGCGTCCATCCCACCGATCCGGGGGCGGCGGTGACCATGTCGCCGCCCGCCGATCGTCCACAGAGCCACGATGGCTCAGGCCCTTCGCGGCCCACCGCGCGGTTGCGTACGCACAGCGCTGGAGCGCCGCTGGGCCGGGTCAGCGTCGGGCGGGTCATCCTGTTGCTGCTCTTCGGGGTCTCGCTGTACCTGCTGGCGCCGCAGCTCGCCGACATGCTCGCGTCCTGGCCGCAGCTGTCCGACATCGCACCGTGGTGGTTCGCCGCGGTCGCCACGGGGCAGGTGCTCAGCGTCGCCTGCCTGGTCCTGCTCCAGCGGATGGCGCTGCGCACCTCGAGCTGGTTCTCGGTCACCACCTCCCAGGTGGCGAGCAACGCGTTCAGCCGCGTCGTGCCCGGCGGCGCAGCCGCGGGGGCCGCGCTGCAGTTCCGAATGCTGGGCCACGCCGGCATCGACGGCCCCACCGCGGTCACCGGGCTGGCCGCCCTTTCTCTGCTGCAGACCGCCAGCGTGCTGGCGTTGCCGGTCCTGGCCCTGCCCGCGCTGATCGCCGGCGTCTATGTGCCGCGCGCCCTGCTCCAGTCCGCGGTGCTCGGTGGGATCGCCTTCGCCGTGGTCGTCGCCGTCGGCGCCGTGCTCATGACCGCCGACCGGTCCTTGACCGCACTGGCTCGGGCGGCGCAGTCCCTGCACAACCGCGTGGCGAAGCGCCGCCCGCCGGTAACGGGGTTGCCGAAGCGACTTCTCGACGAGCGCAACGCCGTGCGCTCGTTCCTCGGCAGCGGCTGGTGGAAGGCGCTGCTGACCACCGCCGGCAAGCTCGGTTTCGACTACCTGTCGCTGCTGGCTGCCCTCGCGGCCACCGGCAGTCGTCCCCGCCCGTCGCTGGTGCTGCTCGCCTTCGCGTCGGCTCTGTTGCTCGGCATGATACCCATCACCCCCGGCGGCCTCGGGTTCGTCGAAGCCGGCCTGTACGGAACCCTCACCCTTGCCGGCGTCGCCACCGGGGACGCGCTCCTTGCCACGCTGGTCTACCGGCTGGCCTCCTACTGGCTGCCCATCCTCGCCGGACCGATCGCCTACGTGCTCTTCCGCCGACGCTACGGCTCGATGCGCTCCACGACCGGGTAGGACTTGAACGGCGTGGGGGTGGCGCAGGCGGCGGGGCTCGGGCGTCGGGATGGCGGCCGCGGTTGAGGCCGGTCAGGTCGGCCGGCGCTGTGAGCAGCCGGTCGGTGATGTCCACGGCGGCCGGCGTGCCGCCCACAAGCCGCCATGTCCCTTCAGCTGATGGAGTGGCTCGCGCGTCGGAGGTCTCGACGCTGGCCTCGAACGCCTCACGTTCCGGCTCGGTCATCTGCGGGTGGTGCATCTACGGCGCTGACGGCGATCCAGTGGCTGATCTGCGCAGCCGTGGCCTCCTCCGTCCTCACAGTCGAGGAAGCGATCAAGGTCGCACGGCGGGAGGCGGGGACGCGCCGGCGCGACGGGGTGGCGTTGCCCCCCGGGACGCGGCCCAGTTGACGAGCGCCAGGAAGTCACCCACCCGAACGTGCTCCTCCAGCGGGTGGCGGAAGCGGCTCTGGCCCACCACGGTGTAGCGATTGCGCCGCCCCACCCGCTCGCGGATGACGTAGCCACCCTCCTCCAGGTCCCTGACGATCATCTGCACCGCTCGCTCGGTGATACCGACGTGTGCGGCGATGTCACGCATCCTCGCGTCCGGATTGATGGCCAGAGCGACGAGGACATGCCCGTGATTGGACAGGAAGGTCCATCCGACTGGAGACGACGTCATGCGAAGAACACTACCCGAATAAAGAGTCCAGTCACTGTGAGCATCCCTCAACCGGGGCAGCGGAACGCCGGCGAACTGGCCGCGCGCCGCAGCAGGACCCCAGGCGGCCCGCTAGAGACACAGACGGCGACGATCATCGTGGGCGAGGATGGGCGGCCCCACTACGCGGGCGACAGTACGGTCTCCGCACACTGGCCTCCGCGCCCTCCGACACTCCCCGGGCGCGGCGAATTTGCGGCTTCTCGTGGCCCCAGGCATTCTCCTTGTGAGCGAAGTGTTTTTCAGGTAAAGTCATTCGTACGAGGGGAGTACCCGCCGCATCCGCGGTGCCGCTGCCCGACAGTCCCGGCCGCCAGGCCCGGGCCGCGGCCGGTTCCTTCGAACCGGGGAAGACCTCGCCGACAAGCTCCTGGAGCTCCCCGTGCCCCTCCACCTCAGCCCGCGCAGCCTCCTTGGACTTGCGACCGCCACACCCCCCGCCGAGCGGGCGCCGCGCGTCCTGGCCGTCATCCTCGATCGGGACGACGTCCACATCACGCTTCCGGCCGCGATCACACTGGCGACGAAGGAGAGCCGCCAGCTGTGCGTCGCCGTGATACGCCCACGCCCGCCCTGGATCTTGAACGCCCGCCTGATCGCGCTGCTGGGCGCGGAGTCCGACCGGCAGATCACGGATCTCCTCCACCTCGTTCTGGCGAAGACCGCCAAGGTCGATGGCAAGCCGATCATCAGCGTCCACCTCCTGGCCGGGCTCCGCGGCCGACGCCGCGAGCAGGTGCTCGAACGCGCAGTGAAGCGCCTGGCCCGGCGGTACGACGCCCAGCCGCTGGGGACGTGGGCGGCATGACGATCGTCTCGCGTCCGTCCCGCCCGGCACGGGAGCCCGCCGGCCCCTCCCCCGACGCCGTGGTGATGCTCCAGTCGGTCCGCAGCTATCCGTCAGTCTCCCTGCTGGCATCCACGACACCGGGCCGCCGCATGTCGGGGGCCGACGCGCGCACCGTGTCGCGGCTGGCTGCCGAAGCCACGGAGCGGCTGCGAGCCGAATCCTCTGAGCATGGGGACGGGGTACTGAGGACGCTCGACTCCACGGTGTCCCGAGCCCTGGCCGGACCCACCGGGCGGGCGATCGGCATCTTCGTCAACGCCCACATGCACGAGATCGTGCGGCTCCCCGTTCCGGTGACCGATCGGGTGGTGATCGACCCGACCTTCGCCACCCGGGACCTCGTCCGCGGGCTGCACCGCACCCCCCGCCACGTCGTCCTGCTGCTGACCGAGCGCGAGGCGCGACTGCTCGACGGCTCCGGGGACCGGCTCTCCGCCCCAGCGCGATCCGGCTTCCCCATCGTCGCGCCCCAAACCCCCGCGCGGCGCAGCCCGCCGGCGGTCGACTTCCTTCGGCAGGTGGACCGGGCGCTGGCCACCTACCTGCGCCTGCACCCGGCCCCCCTGGTCCTGGTCGGCACCGAACGCACGCTCTCCGAGTTCGAGCGCATCTCCCGCAACACAGCCCGGCTGGCCGGCACCGTCACCGGCAGCCTCACCCAGGCCCCGCTGACCGACCTCGTACCCCGCATCCGGCTGGTGCTCGAGCGCTACCTGCTGTCCCGGCAGGACGAGGCGCTGCAGCTCATCGACCACCGCCGGTCCCGCAACAAGGTCGTCGCCGGCATCCCCTCGGCCTGGCTGGCCGCACGCGCCGAACGCCCCGAGATGCTGGCCGTCGAGGAAGGCCTCGTCTACCCCGCGCGGATCAGCGACGACGGCGACTTCCTCTTCCCCGCCCCGGATGTCGAGCACCCCGAGGTCATCGACGACGCCGTCGACGAGCTCATCGAACTCGTCATCCAGCGCGGCGGATGGGTCGCCTTCGTCGCCGACGGCCGCCTCAGCGAACACGAGCGAGTCGTGCTGACCCTCCGCTGAGAAGGGCCCGCCGCGCGCTGGGCGTCGTGCTCGGAGACCGAAGCGCGCCGCGGGCGTCCGGTCCGACCGGACTTGGCCACGGCTCTTGTCGTGACCTCGGTGCAACAGAAGGAGAGCGCTCGTGGCCATGCGGACCCCCGTCCCGGTACCGGCCCTGTCGCGGCGGGCAAAGCTGATCCTCGGCGCCGTCGGCGTCCTGCTCATCCTCTTCACTGCCATCGGCACGCTGACCAACCTCTACGTGGACTACCTCTGGTTCGACGAGACCGGCTTCACCGACGTGTTCTGGACCGAGCTGCAGACCCGGGTGATGCTGTTCGCCGTGGCCGGCGTCGCGATGGGCGGTCTGGTCGCGGCGTCGATCTGGCTGGCCTACCGGTTCCGGCCCACGTTCCGGCCCATGTCGCTCGAGCAGCAGAACCTCGAGCGCTACCGCCAGTCCCTCGAGGCCCGCCGCGGACTGGTGCTCACCGCCGTCGCCGTCGTCCTCGGCCTGTTCGCCGGCTTCACCGCGCAAGGCAGCTGGCAGACCTGGCTGACCTACCGCAACAGCACCGAGTTCGGGCGGACCGACGCCGAGTTCGGCGTCGACATCTCGTTCTTCGTCTTCGACTACCCCTTCTACCGGCTGGTCCTGGGCTTCGGCTTCGCGATCCTGCTGCTGGCGCTGGTCGGCTCGCTGCTCACCCACTACGTCTTCGGCGGCCTGCGCCTGCTGACCCCGGGGCAGAAACTGACATCGGCGGCGGGCGTGCAGCTGTCAGTGCTGCTCGGACTGTTCCTGGCGCTCAAGGCGGTCGCCTACTGGCTGGACCGCTACGGGCTGGTCTTCTCCGACCGCGGCGAGGTCTTCACCGGCGCGAGCTACACCGACGTCAACGCGTTGCTGGTGCCCAAGACGATCCTGGTGTTCGTCGCCGCGGTCTGCGCGCTGGCCTTCTTCGCCAACCTCTTCTTCCGCAACTTCCTGCTGCCGGCCGCGGCGCTGGTGCTCCTGCTCATGTCCAGCCTCGTCATCGGCGTGGCCTACCCGGCGATCGTGCAGCAGTTCGTCGTCCGGCCCAGCGCCGACCAGCGGGAGGCCCCCTTCATCGAGCGGGCGATCGCCGCGACGCGGGACGCCTACGGGCTCGCCTCCATCGACTACGTCAACTACGCCCAGCAGGCCACCGGCGAGGAGGTCGACACCCGGGCAGCGCTCGCCGAGTTGCGCGACGACACCGAGACGATCCCCAATGCCCGGCTGCTCGACCCCAACGTCCTGACCGACACGTTCACCGCGCGCCAGCAGATTCGCAACGTCTACGGCTTCCCCGAGAAGCTCGACATCGACCGCTACACGATCGACGGCGAGACCCGCGACTACGTCGTCGCGGTCCGCGAACTCAACAGCGCGGGCCTGTCGGAGAGCCAGGGCACGTGGATCAACCGGCACACCGTCTACACCCACGGCAACGGCTTCGTCGCCGCGCCGGCCAACCAGGTCGTCGCCGGCACGGAGGGCGGGGAGCCGAACTTCACCACGGGTGACCTGCCCGTCCGGGGTGTCATCGACGTCGAACAGTCGCGCATCTACTACGGCGAGCTGATCCAGGACTACTCCGTGGTCGGGGCCCCTGAGGGTGCCGAGCCGCGGGAGTTCGACCTGCCGGAGGGCGCCGGCGCAGAGGGCGGCCAGATCAACAACACCTACGGCGGCGAGGGCGGCGTCGAGATCGGTAGCTTCTTCCGCCAGCTGACGTTCGCCATCTACTACCAGGAGCACAACTTCCTGCTCTCGGACGCCGTCAACGAGGAGTCGAAGGTCCTCTTCGTGCGTGACCCTCGCGAACGGGTGGAGAAGGCCGCGCCGTTCCTCGAAGTGGACGGCGACCCGTACCCGGCGGTGATCGACGGCCGGATCGTCTGGATGCTCGACGGCTACACCACGTCGGACTCCTTCCCGTACTCCGAGCAGATGCAACTCGGCGTGGCGGCGGCTGATGCGCTGACCGGCACGGGGACGACGGCGCTGCCGAACGAGACGGTGAACTACATCCGCAACTCGGTGAAGGCCACCGTCGACGCCTATGACGGCACCGTGACCCTCTACGAGTGGGACACCGAGGACCCGGTCCTCGAGACCTACATGAAGGCCTTCCCGGGCCTCATCCAGCCGAAGAGCGCGATCGACGACGAACTGCAGAATCACTTCCGGTACCCGCAGGACCTGTTCAAGGTGCAGCGGGAGATCCTCACCCGTTACCACGTCGACGACCCGGTCGACTTCTACAACGCCAACAACCGCTGGCAGATCCCCGACGACCCGACCCAGGACACCGACCAGGACCAGCCGCCGTACTACATCCTGGCCCAGCGGCCGGGGGACAACGAGGCGACGTTCCAGCTGACCAGCGCGCTGAACGCCTTCCAGCGGGAGAACCTGTCAGCGTTCATCTCAGCTTCGAGCGATCCCGACACGTACGGCGAGATCCAGGTGCTCCGCCTGCCCGGAAACACGCCGTTCCGAGGGCCGGGGCAGGTGCAGAACGCCTTCGAGTCCAACAACCAGGTCAGACCGGACCTGACGTTGTTCCGCAGCGAGGACTCCGAACCAGTGTTCGGCAACCTGCTGACCCTGCCCATCGGCGACGCCGGCCTGCTCTATGTCACCCCCCTCTACGTGCGCGGGACCGGGGAGGGCGGCTTCCCGCTGCTGCAGAAGGTGCTGGTCAACTTCGGCGACCGGATCGGCTACGCCGACACCTTGGAGGAGGCCCTGGATCAGGTGTTCGGCGCGGGAGCGGGTGTGCCGGCGGGGGGCACCGACGTACGGCCGCCTGATGGCAGCCCGGAGCCCACACAGCCGACAGGGCCAACCCCCGAGCCGGCAGACGACGGCGGGACGCCGGGCGATCCGCCCGTGGCCCAAGCGATGACCGACATCGACACCGCCCTGGATCGCGTGGCCGAGGCCCAGCGGTCAGGCGACCTCGGGGCGTTGGGGCAGGCGCTCGAAGACCTGGGAGCTGCCGTCGACGCGTACCGTGCGGCGGCCGGCACACCCCCCGCCCCATGACCGGGGAGTGGGTTCGTCCCCGCAACCGTCCCGCCAGCGGGTAGCTGGCGCCACGCCATGAACGGCGGCACGGAGGCAATCGGGGGGGCACGATCGGCGCCTGACCAGGCGCTGGCAGGGCCAACGATCCCTGGAGTGCACAGCCTTCCAAGCTGACGGTGCGGGTTCGACCGTCACCCGCTCCACCGCGGTGTCGCGGGACACCGTTGAGGTGTGTCCCGCGACACCGGTCACACGTCGGGCCAGTGTCGGTAGTCCCGACATTCTCGTCCTGCTTCGGCCAAGCCCTCCGCAGTTGGAGCGCCACCATGGCGGGTCGGCACAGAGCAATGACCCACGACGTCGACGCGCTGTGGACGGCGGTCGTCCTACCGACCGGCCCGGCGCCGTTGGCGCGGGCGGCGGTCGGGGTGCTCGTCGGCCTCGGGCTGGGACTGCTTGCCGGCGGAGCCCTGGCCGTGCGCCGCTTCCGGGGTCGGGATGCAGAAGCGTCCATGGAGGTGGCCCAGGCGGCTGCCTGAGCCGAAGAAGGCTGGGCGCCAGAGCCTCGCCTGGAGGCGACACATCGGCGGCGGCAGGCAGGTTCGGCCGGTGGATGTGGAGCGGCTCCGCGGTCGGGCGCATGCTTGAGGGGCCGCGCCGCCGCACCGCTGTCGCCCGCTCGGAGAGTTCGATGATGGAGTTCGTCACCCTCGTCGCTCTCGGCGTCCTGGTTGTCGGCCTCGGCGTCTGGGTCGCCGCCTGGCTGCTGACGGCCGTCGGTTGGCTTGTGTTCCGCGGGGTCCGGCGCGGCCTGCTGGCGCGCGAGACGGGAGATCGCCGGCACCACAGCCCGACAAGTAACGCGCGCATCATCCGGCCGCGACGCCGCCCTGCCGGGTAAGAGGCGGGCCCTGACCGTGCCGTGATGTTCCGTACGCAGCGGTACTGACACCGCCAGCGATCCGGTCACCTGCCGTGGCGGGGGACCTTCCTTCGGTGCCACCTCTGGACGTCGTGATGCAACCATGGTTGCATGGCCGCGTGTCCGATTCGAGGCCTCGGGTGCTTGGTCCCGGCGAGTGGGTGCTCCTCTCCTACAGGCTGCCGCGCGAGCCGTCCGGGCCCCGAACCACGCTGTGGCGCCGGTTGAAGCGGTTGGGAGTGGCGCAGCTGTCCGACGGGCTGGTCGCACTGCCGGCCGACGCCCGCACCCGCGAGGCGCTGGAATGGCTTGCCGACGACGTCCTCGCCGCGGACGGGACCGCAGGGCTATGGGTGGCCCACCCGGCGACCGTTGCGCAGGAACGACAGCTGGCCGCCGGGATGGCCGCTGCCCGCGCCGAGGAGTACCGGGCGCTGGCCGAGCAGTGCATTGAGGCAGCGGCCGCGGCTAGCGCGGAGCGGAGTCGTGTACTGCGTCGGCTGCGCGGCGAGTGGCGGGCGATCAACCGGCGCGACTTCTTCCCGCCGCCGGAGCGGGAGGTCGCCGCCGCGGCGCTGCGCGACCTGGCCGAAGAGGCCACCCGCGACCACGCCGCCGCGGTGACGGAGGGGGCGCCATGAGGTGGGCGACCCGGGCGGGAGTGCACATCGACCGCGCCGCGTGCGCGTGGCTGATCCAGCGGTTCCTCGATCCGGACGCCGAGTTCGTCTTCGTCGCTGACCCGGCCGAGGTCCCGGCCGACGCCACCCCCTTCGACATGCGCGGGGTCGAACTCGGTCACCAGGGCGGGGACTGCTCGTTCGAGACGATCCTGCGCCGCCACGAGCTCACCGACCCGGTGCTGTGGCGGATCGCCGAGATCGTGCACGAGGCCGACCTCGACGATCAGCGCTTCGACGCCCCGGAGGCGCCCGGCCTGGACGTGGTGCTGCGCGGACTGTCGATGACCGGCGACGACGACCACACCCTCGCCGTGTCCGGGCCCATCTTCGACGGCCTGTACGAGTTCCATCGCCGCCGCCTGCTGCTCGGCCGCGAGCCGGCCTGACCCGCCCGTCCGAGGCCGCGGCTCAGGTCCGGCCGCACCGCATCGCATCGCATCGCCATCGAAGGACTAGGAGCCCATGACCCGCGAGCTGCATGCCCCAAAGGACCCCGCACCGCCGGCGCGGGACCTCGCGTCCGACGCCGACGCCGCCGCTGCGGCGTCGCGTCCCCAGGAGCAGAGCGTGGTGCCGTTCCGGAGTGCCGTGCGCGCCTGGTTCCTCATCTCGCTGCAGACCTTTGGCGGTCCGGCCGGCCAGATCGCGGTCATGCAGCGCACGCTGGTCGATGAGAAGAGGTGGATCGGCCAGCGCCGGTTCCTGCACGCGCTCAACTACTGCACGCTGTTGCCCGGCCCGGAGGCCCAACAGCTCGCGACATACGTGGGGTGGTTGCTGCACGGGACGCGCGGCGGACTGCTCGCCGGGGGCCTGTTCGTGCTGCCCGGCGTGGTCGCGCTGCTGGCGCTGTCGGCCGTCTACGTCGGCTTCGGAGACACGACGGCGATCACGGCCGTGTTCACGGGGCTCGCCGCGGCGGTGCTGGCCATCGTCGTGCAGGCGGTCATCCGCGTGGCCAACAAGGCTCTGGACAGCCCAGCTCTGATCGCTCTGGCAGTAGCGTCGTTCCTCGCGCTGGCGCTGTTCGGCGTGCCCTTCCCGGTGGTCGTCGCGCTCGCCGGTGTCGCGGGCTGGGCACTCGGCCGATGGTGGCCGCCCGCACTGCCCCGCAGGAAGGCCGCCGACGGAGCGGACGCCGGCCCGCCGCCGGTGATCTCCGACGACGTCCTACACCACGAGGCCCCGACCTCCCGCCGCACCGTCAAGGTGCTGCTCGTCGGGCTGCTGGTGTGGGGCGTGCCGATCGCCCTGGCCGCGGTGCTCACCGGCGCCCACAGCGTCTTCACCGAGCAGGGCCTGTTCTTCTCCGGCGCAGCGGTGGTGACCTTCGGCGGCGCCTACGCCGTGCTGGCCTACGTCGCCCAGCAGGCCGTCACCGTGTACGGCTGGCTGTCCCCTGGCGAAATGGTCCGGGGCCTGGCACTCGCCGAGACGACCCCCGGCCCGCTGATCATGGTCGTGCAGTTCGTCGCGTTCCTCGGCGCCTACCGCGCACCCGGCGACCTCGACCCGTGGGTCGCCGCGGTGCTCGCCTCGCTGCTGGTCACCTGGGTGACGTTCGTGCCGAGCTTCCTGTTCGTGCTGCTCGGCGCGCCGTACATGGAGCGCCTGCGCGGAAACCGGTCGCTGTCGGCGGCGCTCACCGGCATCACCGCGGCGGTGGTCGGCGTGATCGCCAACCTCGGCGTCTACTTCGCCGTGCACACGCTGTTCTCGGAGACCGTCGCCGTCGACGGCGGGCCGCTGTCGCTGGAGCTGCCTGTCCTGACCACGCTGCGACCGGTGCCGCTGGTCATCGCCGTCGTCGCGGCGGTGCTGCTGTTCCGCGTCAAGTGGTCGGTGCTGCGCACGCTCGGCGTCTGCGCCGTCCTGGGCCTGGTCGCCGGCCTGGCCGGCCTGCCGATCGCCTGACCCCGGACCCGGACGGGAAGGAGCAGCCGATGGGACGCGCGGACGTGTACAGCCAGCCCGACGCACCGGACCCGATGCTGCCGGCCGAGCTCGTGCGGGAGCTCGCCGAGGCGCACCTGCCGACCGGCGTGCGGCTGGCCGGCATGGCGGTGGACGAGTCCGGCGGCGAGGCGCGGGTGTACCTGTTCGACCGCGCCGACACCGACGGCGGTGTGGCGGTCAAGACGCAGCGGCCGCACCGGCTTCGGCCCCGCACCAGCCTGGCGAAGGAGGCGGTGCTGCTGGCCGCGCTGGCCGGGCCTCTGGCCGGCCGGATCCCCGCCTTCTACGGCTACGACGCGGTCGACACCACCGCCGGCCCGATCGAGTTCCTCGTAATTGGTCGGGTGCCCGGCCGGGCCGTCGTCACCGGCGGACTTCCGGAGAGCGCACGGAGCCGCCTGTTGCGGGAGCTCGCCGATGTGCTGCGGGCCGTGCACGGCCTCGACGCCGGCGAACTGCGGTCCGCCGGCACGCTGCCCACCGTGGACGACGCCGTGGCCTTGCGTGCCCGGCTCGAGCCGAACTTCGCCGACCTGGTCGAGCACCTGGTCGGCCGACCCGACCGCTGGCCGCTGAAGGTACAGCCTGACCGGGTGGCCGAGCGGGCGCTGGCCGCACTGCCCACGCGGCTGGACGCACCGCCGGTACCGCTGCACTCCAACCCCGGGCCTACGCACGTGTTCACCGACGAGGGCGGCGGGTTCACCGGGCTGATCGACTTCGGCGACGCCTACGCCGCCCATCCGGCGCTGGACCTGCGGTCCTGGCCCGACCCCGCCGACCGGATCCTGCTCCGCGAGGCCTACCTCGACGGACAGGTCGCCAACGCCGAGTGGGACGCGGTGTGGACCGTCGCGATGATCTACGCCGACCTGGGCGCGCTGACCGGCCCCCACCCGCACGCCGCTCCCGCCGCCGCCGACCTGGTCGAGCGGCTCGGTCAGCTGTAGGCCGGCGGCCGCGATGCTCCGCACGCAGGCTCCCGATGCGGCGGTGCCGTCGCTGTGGCGGGGCATGCGCCCCTACGCCCGGCAGGTCTCCGGACTGCTCGGGATCGGCTCGCTGTGCGGCGTGCTGATGAACACCGCGGTCGTGCTGCCGGCGGTGCTGCTCGGGCACGCGGTCGACGTCGTGCTCGCTCATGACCGCGGCGAGGCCGACGACGCCACCATCACCCGCGCCGTGCTGCTGCTGATGGCCGGCACGCTAGCCACCGAGCTGCCGCGGATCGGCAAACGCTACTGGCTGGGCGTGGCCCGCAACCGGATCCGCGCCAACGTGCGCGCCGACGCCGTCCGCGGGGTGCTGTCCTGGCCGGCCGACCGGCTGCACCGGACCTCGGTCGGCGAGGTGATGGGCCGGGTCGTGGGCGACGTCGAGGTGCTCGGCCGCGGCGTCGGCGAGGTCATCGTCGAGACCTGGGACACCCTGCTGTTCTCTCTCGCCCTCGCGGTGGCCATGCTGCTCTACGACCCGACGCTCGGGCTGCTCGCGCTCGCCCCGGTACCGGCCGCCCTCGTGCTGGCCAAGGCGGTCGGCGCCCGGGTCAGCCGGCGCACACTGCGCGCCCGCGAGGCGAACGCCGCGGTGACCGCCTGCGCCCAGGAGGGGCTGGTCGGGCTGCGCCAGCTGCGGGCCGCCGGCCGCGGCTGCGCCTACACCGCGCGGCTGCGCGCGCTGGCCGACCGGCAGGCCGACGCCGAACTCGCCGCCGCCCGCCTCGAGGCCACCCTCGCACCGATCTACGCGCTGCTGGTCACCGGCGGCGTCGTGGCCATCGTCTGGCTCGGCGGCCTCCGGGTCCTCGCCGGCGAGCTCAAGGTCGGCGACCTGGTCGCCGTCCTCGGGCTGTTCGCGCGGTTCACCGGCCGCGCCCACCGAATCCCGCAGATGGTCAACCGGGTGCAGGCCGCCGGCGCCGCCTACACCCGGCTGGTGCCGCTGCTCCCCGATCCACCGCCGCTCGCCGGCGAGCCGCGCCGGGCGAGCTGGCGCACCGACCGGATCGCCGGGGCGGACGCCGACGCCGAGGAGACGGCACCGCCCGTCCGCACCGCCGGACCCGCCGCCGTGACCCTGCGATCGGTCACCTTCACCTACCCGGACGCGGCCGCACCCGCCCTGCGGGAGCTCACCCTCGACGTTCCGCCTGGCGCGCTGGTCGCGGTCACCGGCCCGGTCGGGTCGGGCAAGTCCGCACTCGCCCGCCTGATCGCCGGCCTGCACCCGCCGGACAGCGGGTGCGTCCGCGTCGACGGCGCCGACCCCCACACCTGGTCATCGGCCGACCGGGCCGCGGTGGGCCACCTCCCCCAGGGCCATCCGATCTTCTCCGGCACCGTCGCCGAGAACGCGCTCCTGCGAGCACCGTGCGGACCCGCCGACCAGCGGCGGCTGACCGAGGCGCTCGCCGTCGCCGCGCTGGAGGAGGACATCGCCGCGATGCCCGCCGGCACTGACACCGGAATCGGCGAGATGGGCGTGCAGGTCTCAGCCTGAATCCACCGGTCCTGAGCGGGTGATCGGTGTGGCAACGAGAAGAGGGTGCTTCTGAGCTGGACGATCACGGTTACCAGGCCAAGATCGTCACA
>NZ_SSXB01000009.1:0-74927 GCF_021698995.1 Blastococcus sp. KM273129
CCGCAGGTGGCCCCGCAGGCCCCCTCGGCGCCGGCCCCCTCGGGCGACGGCGGTGGCGGGCAGTACGTGACCCCGCTCGTGCGCCGCCTGGCGTCCGAGCACGGCGTGGACCTGGGCTCGATCTCCGGTACCGGCGTGGGCGGCCGCATCCGCAAGCAGGACGTCCTGGCCGCGGCGGAGCAGGCCTCGCGCCCGGCCGAGCCCGCTGCCGCCCCGTCGGGCACCGGTGCCGCGCGCACCCCGTCGCCGGCCGCGACCCCGGACACCTCCGTCCGCGGCCGCACCGAGAAGCTGTCCCGCCTCCGCGGCGTGATCGCCCGCCGGATGGTGGAGTCGCTGCAGGTCAGCGCGCAGCTGACCACGGTCGTCGAGGCCGACGTGACCCGCATCGCGCAGCTCCGGCAGCAGGCGAAGAAGGACTTCGAGGCCCGCGAGGGGGTGAAGCTCTCCTTCCTGCCGTTCTTCGCCAAGGCGGCGGTCGAGGCGCTGAAGCAGCACCCGTCGGTGAACTCCTCGATCGACCTCGAGGCCGGCACGGTGACCTACCACGACAGCGAGAACCTCGGCATCGCCGTCGACACCGAGCGCGGCCTGCTCGTGCCGGTGATCCACGAGGCCGGTGACCTCAGCCTGGGTGGGCTCGCGCGCAAGATCAGCGACCTGGCCGAGCGGACCCGCACCAACAAGGTGACGCCCGACGAGCTCGGCGGCGGGACGTTCACGCTGACCAACACCGGCAGCCGCGGGGCCCTGTTCGACACCCCGATCATCAACCAGCCGCAGGTGGCCATCCTGGGCACCGGCTCGGTCGTGAAGCGGCCGGTCGTGGTGCAGGACGCCGAGCTGGGCGAGGTCATCGCGGTCCGCTCGATGGTCTACCTGGCGCTCACCTACGACCACCGGATCGTCGACGGCGCGGACGCCGCCCGCTTCCTCACCACGGTGCGCGAGCGCCTGGAGGCCGGCCAGTTCCACGGCGAGCTCGGTCTCGCCTAGTGCACCTCCGCTCGGGGCCCCGGTGACCAACCGGGGCCCCGAGCCCTTTCCGCAGCCAGCACGAGTGCCCGTCGGGGAGTGCCGCATGAAGATCGCCGTGTCCGGTGGGTCCGGGATGATCGGCAGCGCCCTGCTGCCCGCGCTGCGCGCGGACGGGCACGAGGTGATCCAGCTGGTGCGGCGCACCCCCCGGACGGCCGACGAGCACCGCTGGGACCCCCAGCACCGGCGCATCGACCCGGCGCTGCTCCGGGACGTGGACGCGGTGGTCAACCTCTCCGGCGTCGGGGTGGGTGACCGGCGCTGGAACGAGCGGCACAAGCAGGCGGTCCTCAGCAGCCGGGTGGACAGCACGGCCACGCTCGCCGAGGCGCTCGCCGAGGCCGCCACGGCCGACCCCGACCGGCCCCGCGTGCTGCTGAACGGCTCCGCGGTGGGTTGGTACGGCGACACCGGTGACCGCGTCGTCGACGAGTCCGCGCCTCCTGGCGACGACTACCTCGCCCGGGTCTGCGTGGCATGGGAGGGCGCGACCGCGCCGGCCGCCGACGCGGGGGTGCGCGTGACCACCCTGCGCACCGGGCTGGTGCTCGGCCGCGGCGGGCTGCTCGCACGGATGCTGCCGATCTTCCGCGCCGGGCTGGGCGGGCGGCTGGGCTCCGGCCGGCAGTACGTGCCCTGGATCAGCCAGGAGGACGAGGTCGGCGCGATCCGGTTCCTGCTCACCCACCCCGTGCCCGGGCCGGTCAACCTGTGCGGGCCCGAGCCGGTGACCAACAGGGAGTTCACCGGGACGCTGGGCCGCGTCCTCCACCGGCCGGTCATGCTGCCCGTCCCCGGCCCCGCGCTGTGGGTGGTGCTCGGCGAGTTCGCGCAGGTCGGCGTCCTGGCCGGGCAGCGCGCGGTGCCGTCGAAGCTGACCGAAGCCGGCTACCGGTTCACGCACGGGGACGTCGAGGCCGCGGTGCGGGCGGCGGTCGGCCGGGGCTGAGGCGCGCATCGCTGGGCGCCGTGATCCCGCGAGTGCCCCCCACGCTGTCCGCAGGCGGCACCGCCTGGTCCCACAGCCACCCACCGCGTGCTGGACACGGGACCACACCGCCGGGATACGCCTCACTGCGGTCAGCACGCGCAGGAGAACCGCATCCGTGCGCACGAGCGCGGCGATGCGCCCGGGCA
This sequence comes from Blastococcus sp. KM273129, assembly GCF_021698995.1. Lineage (NCBI taxonomy): Bacteria > Bacillati > Actinomycetota > Actinomycetes > Geodermatophilales > Geodermatophilaceae > Blastococcus > Blastococcus sp. KM273129. Next base: position 2,176 of record NZ_SSXB01000009.1, read on the forward strand.
CGGCGGCGCGGTGTCCCACGAGCCGCGATGCCGCCCGGTCAGGCGACGCGTTCGGCGCGCTCGATCCGCCAGCCCTCGGGGGTCCGGAGGAGCACCATCCGCACCTGCGCGTCGGGGCGCCCCGGGACGGTGCGCACCGCGGGACCGAGCGGGTCCTCGGCGCGGACGACGCGGTAGCCGGGCCAGCGGTCGATCAGCAGCAGCTCGGCCCGCTCCCCCGGCGTCCCGACGACCTCGACGTCGACCACGACCGGCGCGAAACCGCTCAGCACCTCGCCTGCCTCCGCCAGCGCTCGGGCGTGCTCCTCGTCGGCCGCCAGCAGCGGGCTGCCGGCCAGGTGGACGCCGCGCAGCAGGCCCGGGGAGCCGCTGAGCCCCTCGGCCCGCCGCGCGTAGAGCTCGCCGACCAGCACCCGCCAGCCCTCGGCGTCCACGGGCGTCACGCTCCCGCCGGGCACGGGCTCGGCCACCGGGGCCGCCGAGGACGTCGGGGACGTCGGGGACGTCGGGGACGTCGGGGACGTCGGGGATGTCAGGGACGGGGACGGGCTCGCCTGCCCGGCGGGTGTCGCGGCGACGGCTTCCCCGGGGGCGTCCGGGCCACCACCCCACCGGGTGCCCAGCCACGCGGTGACGGCGAGCGCCGCGACCACCAGGGCGGTGACGAGCAGCCCGCGGGCGAGCGGGGCCGAGCCCACGAGCGCGCGACCGGACCACCTCCGCCGGGCCGGCGGCGCCTCGGCCATCGCCCCGGGCCGGGGACGGCGTCCCGGGACGACGTGGGTGAGGGCCGCCCGCGTGCCCGGCCGGCCGTGGCCGCCGGTCGGCGCCCCCGCCTCCAAGAGCACGGGCTCGGCCCGGCAGGCGTGCCGCAGGTCGAGCGCGAACTCCGCCGCAGTACCGCGCGCGTCCGGGTCGGCAGCGAGACCCCGCGCGATGACCTCGACCAACCGCGCGGGCGCCGCCGGGGCGAGCTCCGCCAGTTCCGGCAGCTGACCGGCCGCCGCCACCGCGAGCGTGCCGGCCGGCGTCGCCGCGTTCCACGGCGCGACGCCCGTGAGGGCGTGGAAGGCCGCCGCCGCGACGCCGAAGACGTCGGAGGACGGACCGGGGGCAGCGCCCCGGGCGACCACCGGGTCGACGTAGGCGGGGGTCACCTCCGCCGCCGCCGTCTCGCCGAGCAGCCGCGCGACCCCCAGGTCGGTGAGCACCGGGCGCCCCTCGTCGGTGAACAGGATGTTCCCCGGCGCCAGGTCGCCGTGGACCACGCCGCGCTCGTGGGCGTGCGCCAGGGCCGCGGCGACCGGCGCGATCGCCGTCACGACCTCCCCGGGGTGGAGTCGGCCGCGGCGGGCCAGCAGCGCGGCCAGGCTGCCCCCGGCCAGCAGCTCCAGCACCAGCGCGACGCGGGCGGCCGCACCCCGGCGCGGCTGGTGCACGACCTCCACCAGGCGGACGAGGTGCGGGTGGTCGAGCTCGCCCAGCAGCTCCGCCTCCCGCGCCTGGCGGGCGGGGTCCCCGGCGACCAGCACCTTGACCGCCACCGGGTCGCCGCCCGCCCGCGGGACCGCCTGCCACACCTCTCCTGTCGCACCGCGGCCCAGGAGGGACTGCAGGACGTAGCCCGGCACGACCGGGGGCAGCTGGGTCCCCGGCGTCGCGGGCGGTTCGGCGGTCGGCACGAGGCGGAACGCTAGGCGGACCCGGCTGCCCCGCGCTGCCGCCGTCCACAGGCCAGGGCCGCGCGGACCTCCGCTGCCCGTTACCGTCGGGCGGTGTCCACGTCGCCCCGGGCCGAGGTCCTCGTCGTCGGAGCCGGCCTGGCCGGGCTCTCCGCCGCCACCCGGCTGGCCGCGGCCGGCGTCGACGTGCACGTGCTGGAGGCCGCGGGCCACACCGGTGGGCGGCTGGCCACCGAGCGCGTCGACGGCTTCCTGGTCGACCGCGGCTTCCAGGTCTTCAACACCGGCTACCCGCGGGCGGCCGACCTGGACCTCACCGCCCTCCGGCTCGGCTGGTTCGAGCGCGGTGCGGTGATCCGGGTGGACGGCCGGGCGCACCGGGTCGTCGACCCCCGCCGGCAGCCCACCGCCCTCGTCGGCACCGCCGCGGCGCCGCTCGGCTCGCTCCGGGAGAAGGCGGCCCTGGTGGCCTTCTCCCTGCGCGCCGGCTACGCCCCCGTCGAGCGCCTGCTCCACGCCCCGGAGACGGCGGCGGAGGAGTCGCTGCGCGCCGCCGGCGTGGGCGGGGCGGCGCTGGAGCGCTTCCTGCGCCCGTTCCTCGCCGGGGTCCTCCTGGAGAACGAGCTCGCCACCTCCAGCCGCTACCTGGACCTGCTGTGGCGCAGCTTCGTGCGCGGCTCGACCGGGCTGCCCGCCGCCGGGATGCAGGCGATCGGCGAGCAGCTGGCCGGGCGCCTGGAGAGCGGGCGGGTGCACCTGCGCACCGCGGTGCGGTCGGTCTCGCCCGGATCGGTGACCACCGACGCAGGCACCTGGTCGGCCGGCGCCGTCGTTGTCGCCACCGACCCGGCGACGGCGTCCCGGCTGCTGCCCGCCGTCGAGGCCGACGCACCCCGGGAGGTGACCACCCACCTGCACGTGCTGCCCGCGTCGCCGTGGTCCTCGCCGTTGATCGTCCTGGGGCAGCCGCGCGGACGGGTGGTGAACACCGCGGTCGTGTCCGACGCCCAGCCGCGGTACAGCCCCGACGGCCGGGCGCTGGTGGCGAGTTCCACGCTGGACCGCAGCCGCGAGGACGAGGTCCGCGGCGAGGTCGCCGCCGCGCACGGCGTCTCCCCCACCGATCTCGAGCACCTGACGTCGGTCACCGTGCCCGGCGCGCAGCCGGCCGCGCTGCCGCCCCTGCAACTGCGGCGCCCCGTCGACCTCGGGGACGGGCTGTTCGTCTGCGGCGACCACCGGGACACCCCCTCCATCCAGGGTGCGATGGCCAGCGGCGCCCGGGCCGCCCGAGCCGTGCTGCGCCGCCTCCGCCCGGCCGGGGCCGCCTGATGCCCGCGACCGCGCCGACGATCCTGGCCACGAGCACGGGCTTCACCCCGGGCGGGCGCGGCCCGGCCGACTGGCGGCCCGGCCCGGTCTTCGACCTCGCCGTCGAGCTCGCCGGTGCGCCGGAACGGCCACGGCTGTGCTACCTGGGCACCGCGACCGGCGACGACCCGGCCGGCGTCGCCGCCGTCTACGGCGCCTTTGCCGGGAGCCACGTGGAGGTCAGCCACCTGAGCCTGTTCCCGATGCCCACGGTCCCCGACCTGCGCGCCCACCTGCTCGCGCAGGACGTCGTGTGGGTCGGCGGCGGCAGCGTGGCCAACCTGCTGGCGGTGTGGCGGGTGCACGCTCTGGACCAGGTGTTCCGGGAGGCGTGGGAGGCCGGGGTGGTGCTGGCCGGCGTCTCGGCGGGTTCGCTGTGCTGGCACGTCGGCGGCACCACCGACTCCTACGGCCCCGATCTGCGGCCGGTGACGAACGGGCTCGGGCTCATCCCGACGTCCAACGGCGTCCACCACGACTCCGAGGAGCAGCGCCGCCCGCTCTACCACCGGCTGGTGGCCGACGGCACGCTCCCCGGGGGCCACGCCACCGACGACGGGGCGGGCCTGGTGTACCGCGGCACCGACCTGGTCGACGTGGTGAGCGACCGACCGGGCGCCGCCGCCTACCGGGTGGAGCCGGGCCCGGGAGGCACCGCCGTCGAGACCCGCCTGGAACCCCGCCGCCTCGCCTGACGCGGGCATAGGCTGGCGGGCGTGAGCGAGCTGCGCATCATCCGGGCCGGCACCGTTCCCTACGAGGAGGCCTGGGCGCAGCAGCGCGAGCTGCACGCCCGGCGGGTGGCCGGCGAGGCCCCCGACACGCTGCTGCTCCTGGAGCACCCGCCGGTGTACACCGCCGGCAAGCGGACCGAACCGCACGAGCGCCCCTTCGACGGGACACCGGTCATCGACGTCGACCGCGGCGGCAAGATCACCTGGCACGGGCCCGGCCAGCTGGTCGGCTACCCGATCGTCGCGCTGCCCGACCCGGTCGACGTCGTGGCCTACGTCCGCCGGCTGGAGGAGGCGCTGATCGAGGTCTGCGCGGGCTTCGGGCTGGCGGCCGGGCAGGTCGAGGGCCGCAGCGGTGTCTGGGTGCCCGCGGACGAGCCCGGCCAGGGCCACCGGCCGGAACGCAAGGTGGCCGCGATCGGCATCCGGGTCGCGCGCGGCGTGACGATGCACGGCTTCGCGCTCAACTGCGACCCCGACCTGAGCTTCTTCGCCAACATGGTGCCCTGCGGCATCCCCGACGCCGGCGTCACCTCGCTGTCGGCCGAGCTGGGCCGGGACCTCACGACGGCCGAGGCGACGGCGCCGGTCGAGGCGGCGATGACCCGCGTGCTGGCCGGGGCCCCCGCACCGGCCTGACCCGCGGACCTGGCCGCAGAGCTCAGCCGAGGACGAAGTTGACGAGCCGGCCGGGGACGGCGACGACGCGACGGACGGTGGCGCCCTCGAGGTAGCCGGCGATCTTCTCGTCGGCCCGGGCGGCGGCCTCCAGCGCGGCGGCGTCGGCGTCCGCGGGCACCTGCACCTGCGCCCGCACCTTGCCGTTGACCTGGACGGCGACCTGCACCGTGTCCTCGACCAGCCACCGCTCGTCGGCCACCGGGAACGGCGCCCACGCCGAGGACCCGTCGTGACCCAGCCGCGACCACAGCTCCTCGGCCAGGTGCGGCGCCAGCGGGGCGACCATCAGCACCAGCGGCTCGGCGACCGACCGGGGCACCGGGCGGTCGGCCCCGTAGGCCTGGGTGAGGTGGTTGGTCAGCTCGGTGATGCGGGCGATCGCGATGTTGAACCGCAGGGTCGCGTAGCCGTCGCGGACGCCGTCGATCGCCTTGTGCAGCGCGCGCAGCGTCTCCTCGGCCGGCTCGACGTCGGCGGCCCGCACCGCGCCGCTCTCCTCGTCGACGACGACCCGCCAGATGCGCTGCAGCAGTCGCTGCGAGCCGACGACGGCCTTGGTCTCCCACGGGCGGGACTGCTCCAGCGGGCCGGTCGACATCTCGTAGACGCGGAAGGTGTCGGCACCGTAGGCGCCGATCATCTCGTCCGGCGTCACCATGTTCTTCAGGCTCTTGCCGATCTTCCCGTACTCGCGGTTGACCGGCTTGCCCTGGTAGGAGAACCGGCCGTCCTTCTCCTCCACGTCGGCGGCGGGCACGTAGAACCCGCGCTCGTCGGTGTAGGCGTAGGCCGAGATGTAGCCCTGGTTGACCAGCCGGCGGAACGGCTCCTCGCTGGAGACGTGGCCCAGGTCGAACAGCACCTTGTGCCAGAAGCGGGCGTAGAGCAGGTGCAGGACGGCGTGCTCGACGCCGCCGACGTACAGGTCGACGCCGCCGGTGTCCCCGGGCTCGCGCGGCCCCATCCAGTACCGCTCCAGCTCCGGGTCGACCATCCGCTCGTCGTCGCCCGGGTCCAGGTAGCGCAGGTAGTACCAGCAGGAGCCCGCCCAGTTGGGCATCGTGTTGGTCTCGCGCCGGTACTTCCTCGGCCCGTCACCGAGGTCCAGCTCGACCGTCGTCCAGTCGGTGGCCCGGGACAGCGGCGGCTCGGGCGCGGAGTCGGCGTCGTCGTCGTCGAAGGTCTTCGGCGAGTAGTCGTCGACCTCGGGCAGCAGCACCGGGAGCATCGCCTGCGGGACGGCCACCGGGCGGTCGTTCTCGTCGTAGACGATCGGGAACGGCTCACCCCAGTAGCGCTGCCGGCTGAACAGCCAGTCGCGCAGCTTGTAGGTCGTGGTCGCCTCGCCGGCGCCCTTCGCCACCAGCCAGTCGGTGACGCGGGCGATCGCCTCGGCCTTGTCCAGCCCGTCCAGCGAGATCTCGTCGTTGGCGGAGTTGATCATCCGGCCGGGGCCGCTGTACGCGCCGCTCTCGTCGTCGAAGCCCTCGGGGCGCTCGACGGTCGGGACGACGTCCAGGCCGAACTCCCGCGCGAACTCCCAGTCGCGCTGGTCCTCGCCGGGCACGGCCATGATCGCGCCGGTGCCGTAACCGGTGAGCACGTAATCGGCGATGAACACCGGCAGCTCCCGGCCGTTGACCGGGTTGACGGCGGTGACGCCCAGCCAGACACCGGTCTTCTCCCGGCCGGTGTCCTGCCGGTCGAGCTCCGAGCGCCGGGAGGCCTGGCGCTGGTACTCGCGCACCGCCTCGGCCGGCGTGGCCCCGCCACCCGTCCAGCGGGGGTCGGTGCCGTCGGGCCAGGCCGCGGCGGTCAGCCCCTCGACCAGCGGGTGCTCGGGGGCCAGCACCATGTAGGTGGCGCCGAAGAGCGTGTCCGGCCGGGTGGTGAAGACCTCGATCGTCTGCTCGCCCGCGGCGAAGCGGATGCGCGCACCGGTCGAGCGGCCGATCCAGTTGCGCTGCATCAGCTTCAGCGAGTCCGGCCAGTCCAGCCGGTCCAGATCGGCCAGCAGCCGGTCCGCGTAGGCGGTGATGCGCATCATCCACTGCTTGAGCGGGCGCCGGAACACCGGGAAGTTGCCGCGCTCGGACCGGCCGTCGGGCGTGACCTCCTCGTTGGACAGCACCGTGCCCAGGCCCGGGCACCAGTTGACCGGCGCCTCGTGGAGGTAGGCCAGCCGGTGCGCGTCGACGACCACGCCGCGCTGCACCTCGTCCAGCTCGGCCCACGGGCGGCCGTAGGGGTTGGTGCCCGGGCCGGGCTCGCGGACGCCGGCGTCCAGCTCGGCGACGAGCTCCTCGATGCGGCGCGCCTTGCCGGCCTCCGGGTCGAACCAGGAGCCGAAGATCTGCAGGAAGATCCACTGGGTCCACTTGTAGTAGCCCGGGTCGATCGTCGCGAAGGTGCGGCGCTGGTCGTGGTCCACGCCGAGCCGGCGCAGCTGGGCGCTGATCGCGGCGATGTTGGCCTCGGTGGTGATCCGCGGGTGCTGCCCGGTCTGCACGGCGTACTGCTCCGCCGGCAGGCCGAAGGCGTCGTAGCCCATGGGGTGCAGCACGTTGTCGCCGTCCATCCGGCGGAACCGGCTGGTGACGTCGGTGCCGAGGTAGCCCAGCGGGTGCCCGACGTGCAGGCCGGCGCCCGAGGGGTACGGGAACATGTCCATCGCGAAGAACTTCGGCCGGTCGGCCACCCGCTCGAAGCCCGCGCTCAGCCGCCCGACCGGGTTGGGCGTGTGGAAGGTGCCCTCGGCCTCCCAGCGGTCCTGCCAGGCCAGCTCGATCTGCTGGGCCAGCGCCGGGGTGTACCGGTGGGGCGGGACGCCGTCGCCCGCGGCCTCGGTGCTGCGGCTGTCGGTCTGGCTCATCGTCTCGTGCTCCCGGATCGTCGTGCGCGGTGCGGTACCGGTGGTGGGCAACAAAAAACCCCTCACGCAGGAGGGGTCGCCGTGCTGGTCGCGGGGGATCTGGTCAGCACGGCCGGAGAAGCAGGAGCCGCCCGGTCACGGCCCCGAGCCTACCGCCTGGCCACCCCGGGAGCGGCCACGGGCGCCGGGAGCCGGGGGGCCACCCTTCGGGGTCATACCGGACGCATTCGTCTCGACACCCTCCTCGCCGCGGTCGATGACCGGACCGTGGACCCTCTCGACGCGCGCACCGGCCGGAGCCGCGCACCCCGGACCGGCGGGCCGACCCTGGCCTGCCTGGTCGCGGTCGCCGCCTACGCGGCCGGTGAGCTGTGGCGCCCGTCCGGGAACGCCCTGGCGCTCACCTACGACCTGGTGGTCTACGACGCCGTCTACCTGCTCGGCGCGGCCGTCTGCCGCCGGACCGCGCTGCACCGCCGGGACGACCGGCTCATCTGGAACGCGCTGGCGGTGGCGCTCGCCGCCGTGGCATCCAGCACCACCCTGTACGCCCTGGTCCTCGAGCCCGCACTCGGCACCGTCCCGGCCTGGCTGACCCTCGTCCTCTGGGCGCCCGCCTACCCGGCGATGGGCATCGCCCTCCTCGGCGTGGTGCGGTCCCGGGTCGGCAAGCCGCACCCGAGCATGTGGTTCGACGCGCTGACCGGGGCCTGCGGTGCCGTCATCTTCGCCGTCACCCTGCTGCCCTCGATCGCCTCGCCCCCGGCCGACGGCCGGCTCGCGGTCGTGCAGCTGTACCCGATCGCGGACACGCTGCTCCTGGCGGCCGTCTCGGCCGTCTGCGCCGTCATGGGTCTCCGCCGGGACTGGCCGCTGGTGCTGATCACCGCCGGCCTGCTGTGCACGCTCGCGGCCGACGCCGTCCTCGTGAACCGGGTGGTGGCCGGTGCGCCGGCCGTCGACGGGCCGCTGACGCTCACCTGGCTCAGCGGCGCGGCGTGCACCGCCCTGGCCGCGCACGTCGCCGGGCGCACGCCCCGCATCGAACCGGCCGACACCGATCCGCTCGCCCGCCTGGGCTGGCGGGTCGCCGTCGTCCCCCTGGGGGCGAACGTGATGAGCGTGGCCGTCCTGGTGTCGACGTGGGGGACCCCCGGCCTGGGCATCCCCGGCTGGGCCGCGGTCACCTGCCTGCTCTCCACCCTGGCGCGCACGGCCATGTCGGTCCAGGAGCTCCGCGGCCTGCACGAGATCCAGGAGCAGGCCCGCACCGACGAGCTGACCGGGCTGCCCAACCGGCGGGCGCTGCTGGAGCGCGCCCGGACGGCGCTCACCCCGGGCACGGAGCGGCCGGTCGCCCTGCTGCTGCTGGACCTCGACGGGTTCAAGGAGGTCAACGACAGCCTCGGCCACGCCGCCGGCGACGACCTGCTGCGGCAGATCGGCCCGCGGCTGGAGCCGGAGCTGCGGCCTGGTGACCTGCTGGCCCGCCTCGGTGGCGACGAGTTCGCCGTCCTCCTGCCCGGGACGGGGGTGGACGGCGCCACCGAACGCGCCGGGCGGCTGCGCGGGCGCCTGCTGGAACCGTTCGTCGTCCTGGGCGAGCGGCTGCACGTGGGGGTCAGCGTCGGCATCGCCACCGGGCCGGTGCCCGCCGCGACCGTGACCGAGCTGCTGCGCTGCGCAGACGTGGCGATGTACGCGGCCAAGAACGCGCGCGAGGGGGTGCGCTCCTACGTGCCCGACCCGCGGAGCGGCTCCGGTGACCGGCTCCGGACGATGGAGGACCTCCGGACCGCCCTCGACGAGGGACAGCTGGTCGTGCACCTCCAACCCCAGGTCGCGCTGGCGCGCGGGCAGGTGGTCGGGGTCGAGGCGCTCGTGCGGTGGGAGCACCCGGGGCGCGGGCTGCTCTCCCCCGGCGTCGTCCTGCCCGCCGCCGAGCAGGCCGGGCTCATGCGCCCGCTCACCGACGCCGTCCTCGACCTCGCGCTGGCCGCGGCGGCCCGCTGGTGGCCGGAGCGGGCGGTGCCGGTCTCGGTCAACCTGTCCGCCGCCAACGTCACCGACCCCGACCTCCCGGCCACCGTCGCGGCGCTGCTGCGCGCGCACGGGCTGCCGGCGCGGGCGCTCACCCTCGAGCTGGTCGAGGACACCCTCATGGCCGACCCCGACCGCGGTCGCACGGTGCTCGGCGAGCTGCGCCGGCTGGGCGTCCGCACGTCGATCGACGACTACGGCACCGGGTACAGCTCCCTGGCCTACCTGCGCCACCTGCCGGCCGACGAGCTCAAGCTCGACCGCAGCCTCACCACCGACGTCGGGCGGGACCCCCGGGCGACGGCCATCGTCCGGCACACCGTGGCCCTGGCCCACGACCTGGGCCTGACCCTGGTCGCCGAGGGCGTGGAGGACGACGACACCGCGGCGGCGCTGGCCGAGCTGGGCTGCGACGTCGCCCAGGGGTACGCGGTCGCCCACCCCATGCCGGTCGAGGAGCTCCTCGCCTGGCTGGACGACCGCACCCGGCGGGGCACCTCACGGCCGGCGCTCCCCGCTCCCCGCACGCCGGGGGAACGGGCCCGGGTCTGAATGCGCGCGTCGGACCCGGGGTTCACCCTCCCCTCAGCCGCTGGTGTGCCAAGGTGCGCGCGTGCGCGCTGACCGGGCCGGGGAGACGAGAAGCGGCTGGTCGGAGACGGGGTGGCGGCTGGTGGTGGCGACCACCCTCGCCAGCACGGCGGTCTTCGCCCTCGGCGTGTCCCAGCCGCCGGGGACACCGGCGGCCGTCCTCGTCGACTCGGGTGCGCTCGCCGTCGCGGCCCCGCTGCTGGCGGTGGCGGTCTGCCTCCGGGCGGCGCGGCGGGTACCCGCGGAGCGGTACGTCTGGTGGGCCGCGGCCGCTGCCTGGATCTGCAACCTGGTGGGCGACCTGGCCCACCGGCTCGTGCTCGCTGGGGACGCCGACCCGCCGTTCCCGTCGGTCGCGGACGCGTTCTGGCTCGCCTCCTACCCGGCGCTGTTCGCCACCCCGCTGCTGATGGTGCACGCCCGGCTCGCCCGCCCGCGTCCCGGCACGTGGCTGGACGGCCTGGTCGGAGCCCTCGGCGCGACCGCCGTCGCCGTCGCGGTCCTCGACCCGGACGTCGCGGCCCCGGGCATGTCCGGCCTCGGGGTGGCCGTGAACCTGGCCTACCCCGTCGCCGACGTGGTGCTGCTGGCGCTCGTGGGTGCGGTCCTGGCGATGATCGGGCACCGGGCCGACCTGGTCCTCTCCACCGTCTGCCTGATCGTGGCCGTGAAGTTCGCCGGCGACCTGCTGCTGGCCCGGGAGCAGGCGGCCGGCGGGTACGTCCCGGGCGGCCCGCTGGACCTGCTGTGGATGGTCAACGCCAGCCTGACCGCTGCGGGCGCGTGGCTGACCAGGCCCCGCCGGCGCGACCCGGACCTGCTGGAGCACCGGCTCCGCTGGCGTTCGCTCGCGATCCCGCTGGCGTGCGCGGTCGGCTCGCTGGTCGTGCTCGGCGTCCAGTGGGGTGACGGCCGCACCGGCCCCGGCGAGATCTGCGCCCTCGCCTGCCTGGCCGCCTTCCTCGTGCGCAGCACCGTGACCTTCGCGGAGGGCCGGGCCCTGCAGGAGGCCCGCCGCCAGGCCGGGACCGACGACCTGACCGGACTGCCCAACCGCCGGTCGCTGGTGCGCCGCCTGGAGACCGACCTCGCCACCGGCCGGCCCACCGCGCTGCTGCTGCTCGACCTCGACGGCTTCAAGGCGGTCAACGACGGCCTGGGGCACGAGGCCGGGGACGAACTGCTGCGCCGGCTGGCCGAGCGGCTCCGGGCGGCGGTGCGGCCGACCGACCTGGTCGCGCGTCTGGGGGGCGACGAGTTCGTGGTGGTGCTCGATGCCACGGACCCCGACGTCGCCCCGGAGTGCGCGGAGCGGCTGGCCGGGGTCGTGAGCCGCCCCGTGACCGTCGCCGGCGTGCCGGTCCGGGTGGGGGTGAGCATCGGGCTCGCGCTCGCCTCTCCGGGGGACGCCACCGACCCCGCCGCGCTGCTGCGGTGCGCGGACGTGGCCATGTACGCCGCGAAGGGCGCCGGCGGCGGGGTCCGCCGGTACGTCGCGGACTCCCTGGACCACGTGCCGGCGCCTCGGCTGCCGAGCCCGTTCCCGGCCGCCGACGCCGACGTCGCCCCCTCGTGACGAGGGTCCCTCACGCCGGCTGGGCAGCCGGCGTGCGGGTGACCGGGCGGGGGCTCCACGACGCCGGCCCGGACGAGCATGTGCAGCCGCTTCGACAGCAGCGCCGGCGACATCCGCGGCAGGCCGCGGCGGAGGGCGTTGAAGTGCCGGCTCCCCAGCATGAGCTCACGGACGACGAGCAGGGTCCACCGCTCGTCGAGCAGCTCCACGGCCTTGGCCACCGGGCAGAACTGGCCGTACTGCGAGGGCATGGCGGGCACCTCCCGACGTCCCCGTGCGGGGTCGACCCGGGCTCGGTGCAGCTCACGCCGATGCACGCGCTGACGCACGGCCGGCGGCCGTAGGCCGCGCGGGTGGCGCCTCAGCGCAGCTGGGGCGCCACCTCGCCCGCCACCAGGTCCAGGTGGTCCAGGTCGGCGAGGTCGAGCACCTGCAGGTACACCCGCTGGGCCCCCGCCTCGGCGTAGCGGCCCAGGACCTCGACCGCCTCCGCCGGGGTACCGGCGACGCCGTGCTCGCGGAGCTCGTCGACGTCGCGCCCGATCGCCGCCGCGCGGCGCGCGAGCTCGGCCTCGTCCCGGCCGACGCAGAGCACCAGCGCCGAGCTGAACACCATGGACGACGGGTCGCGACCGGCCTCCTCGCAGGCCTCGCGCACCCCGGCGAAGAGGCGGGCGTTCTCGTCGGCGGGCATGAACGGCACGTTGAACTCGCGCGCGTAACGGGCCGCCAGCCGCGGGGTGCGCCGCTTCCCCCGGCCACCGACCAGGACCGGCACCCCGCCCTCCTGCACGGGCTTGGGCAGCGCCGGGGAACCGGAGAGCTGGTAGTGCTGCCCGTCGAAGTCGAAGGTGCCGCCGACGGGCGTCCCCCACAGCCCGGTGATGACGGCGAGCTGCTCCTCGTACCGGTCGAACCGCTCCCCCAGGGGCGGGAACGGGATGCCGTAGGCGGTGTGCTCGGCCTCGAACCAGCCCGAGCCGATGCCCAGCTCCACCCGGCCGCCGCTCATCGCGTCGACCTGGGCGACGGAGATCGCCAGCGGACCGGGCAGCCGGAAGGTGCCGGCGGTCATCAGGGTGCCCAGCCGGATCCGGCTGGTCTCCCGGGCGAGCCCGGCCAGCGTGACCCAGGCGTCGGTGGGCCCGGGCAGGCCGTCGCCCCCCATGGTCAGGTAGTGGTCGGAACGGAAGAAGGCGTCGAAGCCGGTCTCCTCCGTGCGCCGGGCGACGGCCAGCAGGTCGTCGTAGGTGGCGCCCATCTGCGGTTCGGTGAAGATGCGCAACAGCACCGCCGGACCGTAACCAGGACCGCCCCCGGTCGCTCGTCCGGCTGCGTCTCGGGGTGTGCTCACCGGCCGGACCGGGCAGGATGACCGCCAGACGTCAACTCGGAGGTGCAGCACGTGTTCCGCAAGAAGACGCGCGGCGAGATCATCAGCGCCGAAGTGCAGGAAGGCCTGTCCCACCTCGGGACGGCGGTGACCGAGGCGGGTCGCGCCGCCGCCGAACAACTAGCCCCACGCGTGGAGGCCGCCCAGCGGGCCGTCGCGCCGAAGGTGGCCGCCGCGGCCGCCGTCGCCGCCCCGGCCGTCGCCTCCGCACGCGACACGCTCGGCCCGCGGGTGGAGTCCGCCCGTGACGCCCTCGGCCCGCGGGTCGACGCCGCCCGCGAGGCGTTCGGCCCCCGTGTCGACGCCGCCCGCGAGGCCGCGGCTCCCAGGGTCGCCGCCGCGGTCGTGTCGGCGCAGGCGGCCGCCAACCGGGCCGCCGCCGACCTCGCCCCCCGGGTGGAGGCGGCCCAGAAGGCCCTGAGGGAGGACGTCGGCCCGCGGCTGACCGCGGCGCAGGCCGCGGCGCTGGCCTACGCCACCCCGCGGGTCGTCGCGGCCCGCGACGCGGTGTCGCCCGCCCTGGAGAGCGCCCGCGGCACGCTCCTCGCCGGCGTCGACAGCGCCCGCAGCGAGCTCGACGCGCGCCGCGCCGAGCTCGCAGCCGCGGCCGCGGAGTCCTCCCGCAAGGCGCGCAAGGCCGCGAAGAGGGCCCGGAAGGACGCCGGGAAGAAGCGGCGTGAGTTCGAGAAGGCGGCGCTGGCCACCGCCACCGCCGTCAAGCGCCGGGCGGGCGTGGAGCCCGAGCCCCGCCGCTGGCCGTGGGTGTTGGCACTGCTGGCCGCGGGTACCGCTGCCTTCGTCCTCCTCCGGCGCAGCAAGCAGGAGTCGTGGACGCCCGCTCCGGCCGGTGACGGCCCGGTGCCCAGCTACCGAGAGGACCCCGTGCCCAGTTCCCCGAGTTCCAGCGACTCCGGCAAGACCGTGTCCACCGCCGACACCACCGGCGACTCCGCGCCGCCGGAGTCGGACATGGGCGTCCGCGACGCCCAGTTCGTCGACGGGGACGGCGCCGACAGCGCGAGCGAGGACATCAAGAACACCCCGGAGCCGTTCAGCTCCGGCGGCGGTGCCACCGAGGGTCCGACCGCCGGACCGGACGACCGCCAGGTCTGACCGATCCACGGTCCACCGCCGCAGCCCCCGCCGCCTCGCGCGACGGGGGCTGCGGCGTCTGCGCGAGTACGGTGGGGATCATGAGCGAGGCACCGGCGAGGAACCCTGAGCAGACCCCCGTCCAGGACTCCCGGATCGAGCCCGCCGGCCGCAAGCTGCTGCGCCTGGAGGTGCGCAACAGCCAGGTCCCGATCGAGCGCAAGCCCGAGTGGATCAAGACGCGGCTGAAGACGGGTCCCGAGTACACCGAGCTCAAGTCGCTGGTGCGCCGCGAGGGCCTGCACACCGTCTGCGAAGAGGCCGGCTGCCCCAACATCTACGAGTGCTGGGAGGACCGGGAGGCCACGTTCCTCATCGGGGGCGACCAGTGCACCCGGCGGTGCGACTTCTGCCAGATCGACACCGGCAAGCCCGCCGACTTCGACGCCGACGAGCCCCGCCGCGTCGCGGAGAGCGTCGCCACGATGGGCCTGAAGTACGCCACCGTCACCGGTGTGGCCCGCGACGACCTTCCCGACGGCGGGGCCTGGCTCTACGCCGAGACGGTGCGCCAGATCCACGCCCAGCTGCCCGGCTGCGGCGTCGAGCTGCTGATCCCCGATTTCAACGCCGACCCCGACCAGCTCGCCGAGGTGTTCTCGTCCCGGCCGGAGGTGCTGGCCCACAACGTCGAGACCGTCCCGCGGATCTTCAAGCGCATCCGCCCCGGGTTCCGGTTCGAGCGCTCCCTGGCGGTCATCACCGCCGCCCGCGAGGCCGGGCTGGTGACCAAGTCCAACCTGATCCTGGGCATGGGTGAGGAGCCGCACGAGGTCGTCGAGACGATGCGGGCCCTGCACGAGGCCGGCTGCGACCTGCTCACCATCACCCAGTACCTGCGCCCCTCCCCCCGGCACCACCCCGTCGTCCGCTGGGTGAAGCCCGACGAGTTCGTGCAGTTCCAGGAGGACGCCGAGGCGATCGGCTTCCCGGGCGTGCTGGCCGGGCCGCTGGTCCGCAGCTCCTACCGGGCCGGCCGGCTGTACCAGCAGGCGATCGCGGCCCGCGGGCTGACCCCGACCATCTGAGCGCCGCCCGGCCCCGGCGCGAGCCCGCGAGTGGCGCAGGCCAGGGCGCCCCTTCTTCTATCCTGGGGTCATGGCGCGCAGCAAGTCCTCTGACCCCACCGCTCCGGGCGGCACCGCCGGACGCACCCCGAAGGACGGTGGCCGGGCCTCGGGGGCGACCGCCGCGAGCTCGGGCAAGGCCGGCAAGGCCCCGAAGCTCGACAAGAACGGCCAGCCCAAGGTCGGCCGGCTCAAGAAGATGCGCAGCCAGGGCAGCATGATCAAGCAGGCCTACAGCCTGACCCGGCGCAACGACCCGAAGCTCCCCTGGGTCATGCTGATCTGGTTCGTCGCGGTCGCCGCCGTCGTCGAGCTGATCGGCATCCTGCTCGGCGCGCCGTTCCTGTTCATCCCCCTCGCGCTGCTCTTCGGCGCCCTCGCGGCGCTCATCGTCTTCGGGCGCCGCGCCCAGCGCTCCGCCTACACCCAGGTCGAGGGCCAGCCGGGCGCGGCCGCCTGGGTGCTGGAGGGCATGCGCGGCGACTGGCGGGTCACCTCCGGCGTGGCCGGCACCCCGCAGCTGGACGCCGTCCACCGGGTGCTCGGCCGCCCGGGCATCATCCTGGTCGGCGAGGGCTCCCCCGCCCGGGTGCGCGGCCTGATCGCGCAGGAGAAGAAGAAGATCGCCCGCGTCGTCGGCGACACCCCCATCTACGACGTGACGATCGGCGACGCCGAGGGGCAGGTGCCCCTGAAGAAGCTCAGCACCCACGTGATGAAGCTGCCGCGCAACCTGAGCGCCGCGGAGGTCAACGCCCTCGGCCGGCGGATGAGCGCGCTGGGCGGCCCGAAGATGCCGGTGCCCGGCGGCCCGCTCCCCGGCGGCCGGCAGATGTCGGTCAGCCAGCGCCAGGTCCGCCGCCGCTGACGGCCTTCCTGCAGGGTCCCGGCGCGAGACGCGAGCGGGGTGGGGGGCGGGGAGGTCGTTGGTCACAGCCGGTCGAAGGGCGCGGCGTACCGGAACGTGCCGCCGACCGGGGGCCCCGCCAGCCGGCGCGCCTGGAAGTGCGCGCCCCAGGCGGGGTCGGGCGGCGTGACGCCCAGATCGGCCGACGGCCGGAACCCGAACCGCCGGTAGTAGGCCGGTGCGCCCAGCAGCGCGACCAGCCGCTCCCCCGCCGCCTCGGCCACCGCCAGCACCGCGTGCACCAGGACGGTGCCGATCCCGCCGCGCTGCCGGTCCGGGCGGACCCCCAGGGGCCCGAGCCCGAGCGCGGTGTTCCCGAGCGGCTCGAGCCAGGCCCGCGTCGCCATCGCGTGCCCCACGACCTCGTCCCGCTCCACGGCGACCAGCGACAGGTGCGGGAGGAACGCGACGTCCGCCCGCAGCGCGTCGACCAGGCGCGCCTCCGGGACGTCCGTCCCGGCACGGGCGACGCCGGTCGCGGGGTCCGTGGCGAAGGCGGCGCGGTGCAGGGCGTGCACGGCCGCGTGGTCCTCGGGGCGCTCGCGGCGGACGATCACCGGCGCAGTCTGCGGCTCCAGCCGCTCAGCGGTCCACCGGGTTCCGACGCTTCACTCGAGGACGACGGCTGTGCCGGTGAGCCGGTCGTGCAACCCGCGGCCGTCGGCGTCGACCAGCAGCGCCGGCACCAGCAGCATGAGCAGGGCCGTCCGCACGACGGCCCGCCACGGCGCGAGCCGCGCCTCCGGCGTCGGGTGGGCCAGCCGCATGCCGAAGGCCTTGTGCCCCGGCGTCTGGCCGAAGAGCACCAGGGTGACGACGGTGAGCACGCCGAACACCAGCAGGCTCCAGTTCCCCGGGCCCGCGGGCGCGGTGAACGCCCAGGCGATCAGGGCGGAGGCGACGGCGTCGACGAGGTAGCCGCCGACCCGCCGCGTGAACGGGGCCAGCGAGCCCGACCCGCTCGACGGCAACCCCAGGGAGGCGCCGCGGGCGGGTGCCTGAGAGGGTTGACCGGCATCACTGACCATGACAGCCAGGGTAATGACAGG
This sequence comes from Blastococcus sp. KM273129, assembly GCF_021698995.1. Taxonomy (NCBI): domain Bacteria; kingdom Bacillati; phylum Actinomycetota; class Actinomycetes; order Geodermatophilales; family Geodermatophilaceae; genus Blastococcus; species Blastococcus sp. KM273129. The sequence goes on from NZ_SSXB01000009.1 coordinate 19,291, forward strand.
GCCACCCCTTCCCCGCGCTCGAAGGGTGGCCACCGCCTGCGACACGCCCAGCGCGTTGTTACCGCCCCGAAACACTCGGGACACGGCGGGGCAACTCCCCGCTCGTAGCGTGCCGTTCGGCAATCCGCCCACACCCGGAGGATCGATGTTCACCAGTCCCGACGAGGTCGCCGCCTACATCCGCGACAACGACGTCGAGTTCGTCGACGTCCGCTTCTGCGACCTGCCCGGCGTCATGCAGCACTTCACCATCCCGGCGTCGACGTTCGGCGAGGACACGTTCAGCGACGGCCTGGGCTTCGACGGCTCCTCGATCCGCGGGTTCCAGGCGATCAACGAGTCGGACATGCTGCTGCTGCCGGACGCCAACAGCGCGTTCGTGGACCCGTTCCGCAAGCACAAGACGCTGAACGTCAACTTCTTCATCCACGACCCGATCACGCGCGAGGCCTACAGCCGCGACCCGCGCAACGTGGCGAAGAAGGCGGAGGCCTACCTGGCCGCCAGCGGAATCGCCGACACCGCGTACTTCGGCCCCGAGGCGGAGTTCTACGTCTTCGACTCGATCCGGTACGACACCTCGATCAACGAGGGCTACTACCACATCGACTCGGTCGAGGGTTCCTGGAACACCGGCTCGACGACCGGCGAGAACGGGATCGGCCCCAACCGCGGCTACAAGGCCCGCCCCAAGGGCGGCTACTTCCCGGTGGAGCCGTACGACCAGCAGAGCGACCTGCGCGCCGACATGATGAAGAACCTCATCGACGTCGGGCTCGAGCTCGAGCGGGGCCACCACGAGGTGGGCACCGGCGGCCAGGCCGAGATCAACTACAAGTTCGACACGCTGCTGCGGTCGGCCGACAGCCTGATGCTGTTCAAGTACGTCATCAAGAACACCGCATGGGCCCACGGCAAGACCGCGACGTTCATGCCCAAGCCGCTCTTCGGTGACAACGGCTCGGGCATGCACTGCCACCAGAGCCTCTGGAAGGACGGGCAGCCGCTCTTCCACGCCGAGACCGGGTACGCCGGGCTGTCCGACACCGCCCGCCACTACATCGGCGGCCTGCTGGCCCACGCCCCGTCGCTGCTGGCCTTCACCAACCCGACGGTCAACAGCTACCACCGCCTGGTGCCCGGCTACGAGGCCCCGATCAACCTGGTCTACTCGGCCCGCAACCGCTCGGCCTGCCTCCGCATCCCGATCTCCGGCGACAGCCCGAAGGCCAAGCGCATCGAGTTCCGCGTGCCCGACCCGTCGGCCAACCCCTACCTCGCCTTCTCGGCGATGATGATGGCCGGCCTCGACGGCATCAAGAACAAGATCGAGCCGCCGGCGCCGATCGACAAGGACCTCTACGAGCTGCCGCCCGAGGAGGCCCTGGGCATCGAGAAGGTGCCCGCGTCGCTGGACGCCGCGCTGGACAACCTCGAGGCCGACCACGAGTACCTGGTCGACGGAGGGGTGTTCACCCCCGACCTGATCGAGACGTGGATCGACTACAAGCGGGCCAACGAGATCGACCCGATCCGCCTGCGCCCGCACCCGCACGAGTTCGCGATGTACTACGACATCTGAGCCGAGGGGGCGGCACCGCCCCTGACCTGCACGTCGCACGGCCCCCGCCAGGTTTCCACCGGGATTCCCCTGGCGGGGGCCGTGCTGCGTCCGGCGCCGCTGCGCCGCCGACGATCCGGCCGCCGACCCTCCGCCGGCTACCGCGACAGCGGTACCACCTCACGCGCCGGACACGACGGGTGCGGTACCGCCGTCGCGCCGCCGGGTCGACGGTGCCGCAGCTGTTCAGGCCTAGGCTGGACGGCAAGCGCGCGCGGCCCCGCCGGCCGGGGCCGGCGCACGGCAGAGGGCTGGATGTGACAGGTCGACCGTCTCCCCCCGCGACACCCGAGGGCCGCACCCGCCGCGGCATCGGCTCGCGCTGGGCGACCGCCGCCGTCGACACCGGCGTGGCCGCGTCCGCAGGCCTGGCGTCGCTCGCGGCGCTGTTCTCCGCCGGCGAGGCGGGCAGCCGGCCACCGGACGCGGTCGCCGTCGGCCTGCTCGTCGCGGCTGCCGGGGCTCTGCTGATGCGCCGGCCCCGGCCACGGATCGCGCTGTTCGGCACGGTCGGGCTGACGCTGGTCTACCTGGCGCTGGACTACCCCGGCGGGCCGGAGCTGCCGGTGCTGATGGTCGCCTTCTACAGCATCGCCGCGGCCGGCCAGCGGTGGGAGACCGTGCTGGTCGTCGTCCTGTTCGGCGGCGGTGGTGCGGTGCACCGGGCGGTCGTGGAGCGGGAGTCGTTCCTCGAGATCACCGTGACCGTCGCGCTGCTGGTGCTCGCGTTCCTGCTCGGCGACAGCGTCTCCACCCGGCGGCGGCTGCGGGCGGAGGTCCGGGAGCGGCTGCGGGCGGCGGCGGTGGAGAAGGAGCTCGAGGCACGGACCCGGGTCAGCGGCGAGCGGATGCGGATCGCCCGGGAGCTGCACGACGTCCTGGCGCACACCATCACCACGATGACCGTGCACGCCGGCGCCGCCGCCGACCTGATGGACCACCAGCCGGAGCAGGCGCGCCGCTCGCTGGCGACCCTGCGCGCCTCCGGCCGGGACGCGATGGCCGAGGTGCGCGCGACGATCGCCGTGCTCCGCTCGGGAGACGAGGAGCCGACCCGGCGGTCCGCGCCGGGGCTGGCCCGGCTCGACGACCTCGTGCAGGGGGTCCGGCAGGCGGGCCTGCCGGTCGACCTGGAGGTACGCGGCGAGCGGCGCGAGCTGCCCGCCGCCGTGGAGCTGACCGTGTACCGGATCGTGCAGGAGGCGTTGACCAACGTGATCCGCCACGCCGGGGCGTCCCGGGCGGCCGTGTGCGTCTCCGTGGCACCTGCGGCGGTCGAGGTGACCGTGGAGGACGACGGCACCGGCCGCGTGGAGGCCTCGGACCCCGGCGCCGGACTGCTGGGCCTCGCCGAACGGGTCCGGGCGCTGTCCGGCGATCTGTCCGCTGAGAACCGACCCGGCGGGGGCTTCCGGGTGTCCGCGACGCTCCCGCTGCCCGAGGGGACGCGGTGACCGGCGTGGGCGCCGGTCACCGCCCCGTCCGGCTGCTGCTCGCCGACGACCAGGCACTGGTCCGCGCCGGGTTCCGCCTCGTCCGCGAACGGGACGGGGACATCGAGGTGGTCGCCGAGGCCGCCGACGGCGCGGAAGCGGTCGCACTGGCCCGGCAGCACACCCCCGACGTCGTGCTCATGGACATCCGCATGCCGGTCGTCGACGGCATCGAGGCCACCCGCCGCATCCTCGCCGGCGAGAGGCGGCCGGACGCCGCGCGCGTCGTCGTCCTCACCACCTACGAGCAGGACGACTACATCACCGACGCGCTGCGGGCCGGTGCCGTCGGGTTCCTGCTCAAGGACGTCGAACCCGACGACCTGCGCCGGGCGGTGCACGTCGTCGCCGCCGGTGATGCGCTGCTCTCCCCCAGCGTCACCCGCCGCCTGCTGGAGACCTTCCGGTCGCGGCCCGACCAGCGGCCCAGGCAGCCCGAACGGCTCAACGCGCTCACCCCGCGCGAGCGCGAGGTCGTCGCCCTGGTCGGTCGCGGGCTGAGCACCGCCGAGATCGGCCGGGCGCTGTTCATGAGCCCGGCCACCGCCAAGACCCACGTCAACCGGGCGATGACCAAGCTGCACGCCCGCGATCGCGCGCAGCTGGTCGTCATCGCCCACGAGACCGGGCTGGTCGGGCCGACCTGACCCGATCGCAGCAGCCGCAGCCGGTCGCCCTACCGCCGATGCGGTAGCCGGCTCGCGCCGTCGCGCCGATGGCGGCAGGGCCCCGCGTTCCTAGCGTCGACCCCGTCGCGCGGCCTACCCGCTTCGCCCGGGAACCGGCCGCCGACGGACCCCGGACCCCCGATCGCACCGGACACGTCATGACCCGAGTTCGCACCGCACACGTCATCGGCGGCGGCATCGCCGGCCAGGTGGCCGCCGTCGCCCTGCACCGCGCCGGCATCGAACCGACCGTGTACGAGGCCCACGCCACCGGCGCCGACGGCGTGGGCGCCTTCCTCGGCCTCGGCCTCAACGGCATCAGCGCCCTGCGCACCGTCGACATGGACACCGCCGTCCTCGCCCGCGGCTTCGCCAGCCCGCGCACGGTGATGCTCAACGGGCGCGGCAGGGTGCTGGCCGACGTGCCCAACGGCGGCACGCTGCCCGACGGCACGCACGCGATCACCATCCGCCGAACGGACCTGTACGCGGCGCTGCGCGACGAGGCCGAGCGGCGCGGCATCCCCACCCGATACGGCAAGCGGATGACCGGCGCCCGGCACACCGGCTCCGGGGTCCGCGCGGACTTCGCCGACGGCAGCACCGCGGTCGCCGACGTGCTCGTCGGCGCCGACGGGATCCGCTCCACCGTCCGGCGGCTGCTGGACCCCGCCGCGCCCGGCGCCAGCTACGTCGGGTTCCTCAACACCGGCGGCTACGCCCGCGGCGTCGACGTCGTCGGCCCACCCGGTGTCAACCACTTCTGCTTCGGCCGCCGCGCCTTCTTCGGCTGGACCAAGGCCCCCGACGGCGAGGTCTGGTGGTTCGCCAACCCACCGGCCGCCCGGGAGCCGGACCCCGAGGAGCTCGCCGCCGTGCCCGCCCCGCTGTGGCGCGCCCGGCTGCTGGACCTGTACGCCGACGACCGCACTCCCGCCGCCGACCTGGTCCGTGCGACCGACGACGTGTTCACCGGCTGGATCACGTACGACCTGCCGTCGGTGCCCACCTGGCACGACGGACGCACGGTGATCATCGGCGACGCCGCGCACGCCGTGTCACCCTCGGCCGGGCAGGGCGCCGCGCTGGCGATCGAGGACGCCGTCGTCCTCGCCCAGTGCCTGCGCGACCTTCCCGACGCCCCGGCCGCCCTGGCCCGCTACGAGCGGCTGCGCCGCACCCGCGTCGAGAGGATCCGGGCCCAGGGACGCCGCAACGGCAGCGGCAAGACCGCCGGCCCGGTCGGCCGCGCCGTCCGCGATCTGGTCCTGCCGACCGTGATGCGGCACCTGTTCCGCGACGGCCGCGACCCGCTGCGCTGGATGTGGGACCACCACATCGACTGGGACACCCGCGTGACCACCCCCGCCCCGACGGCGGCGACCCGATGACCAGCGCCACCACTCCCCTCCGCCCCCGGCGCCCCGTCCGGCGGTGGGCCGTGCGCGCGCTGCCCGTCCTGCTCGTCCTCACCCTGGCCGCGGTCGGTGCGCTCGCGGTGACCTGGGCGCGCGCCGCGACCGACACCACCGGCCAGGTCGCCTTCGACCGGCCGCTGGCCATCCCGCCGCTCGCGCCGTCCCGCATCGAGGAAGGCACCCGGGTCTTCGAGCTGCGCGCCACCACCGGCACCACCGACTTCGGCGTCGGGGACGGTGCCACGCGCACCTGGGGGTTCGACGGCGCCTACCTGGGCCCGACCCTGCGGGCCGAGCGCGGCGAGCGTCCGCGTCGACGTCACCAACGACCTGCCCGAGGTGACCACCGTGCACTGGCACGGCCACGAGCTCCCCGCGGCCATGGATGGCGGCCCGCACCAGGAGATCGCGCCCGGCGCCAGCTGGCACCCCTCGTGGCGGATCGACCAGCCCGCCGCCACCACCTGGTACCACCCGCACCCGCACGGCGCGACCGCCGACCAGGTGGTCCGCGGCATGGCCGGCATGTTCATCCTCGACGACGACGCCAGCCGGGCCCTGGACCTGCCCGACGAGTACGGCGTCGACGACGTCCCGGTGATCGTCCAGGACCAGGCCTTCGACGGCGACGGCCAGTTCCGCCGGGCCGAGCACCCGCTCAGCCCGGTCGGGCACCTCGGCGACACCGTCCTGGCCAACGGCACCATCGGCGGCTACCACGAGGTGACCACCGACCGGATCCGGCTGCGGCTGCTCAACGCCTCCCCGTCGCGGGTCTACGACTTCGGTCTCGACGACGGCCGGCAGTTCGCCCTCGTCGGCACCGACGGCGGGCTGCTGTCCGCGCCGCACCGCACGGACTCGGTGCGGCTCTCCCCCGGCGAGCGGGCCGAGATCGTGGTCGCCCTGGAGCCGGGCGAGCGAGTCGTGCTCCGCAGCACCTCGCCGGACCTCGGCACCGACCCGTGGACCGGCCGCTTCGCCGGCGGGGACGACCGCTTCGACGTCCTGCAGCTGCGGGCCTCCGACGAGCTCACCCCCTCACCGGAACTGCCGGACCAGCTGGCCGGGACCCCCGGGCTCGACCCGGACGACGCGGTGGCCACCCGGCAGTTCCGGTTCTCCGGGGTGAGCATCAACGACCGGCGGATGGACATGGACCGGATCGACGAGACCGTCCTCGCCGACACCACGGAGCTGTGGGAGATCGAGACCTCGGACGGAGCACCGCACAACATGCACGTCCACGGCGCCCGCTTCACCGTCCTCGACGCCGGTGGCGGGCGTCCCGGCCCGGAGCTGTCCGGGTGGAAGGACACCGTCTACCTGGCCCCGTCCACCACCACCCGGATCCTGGTGCACTTCGCGGCCCACGCCGACCCCGACCTGCCCTTCATGATCCACTGCCACCTCCTGCGGCACGAGGACCGCGGCATGATGCTGCAGTTCGTCATCCTGGAGCCCGGACAGGAACCCGGCCGTCCCCCGGCAGCCCACCAGCACGAGCACGCCGACCGCGACACCGATCGGTAGTCCGTCCACCCGCGAGCGGGTCGATCCCGATGTCCAGCGCCGGTCGATCGAGGACGAGCGGACGGCGCCCGACCTGGACTCCTCCGCCGCGCTGGCCCAGCGCCGTGCACCAGTGGGCCGCTTGTCCGCGGAACCGGAGAACGGCTCAATGACAGCGACCGACACCGCCGGCTCTACCCGCCACTCGGCCCGGGTGACGAGATCCGCGGAGTGTTCCGCGCCGGCGGTGACTGCTGGGGCCGGGTCTGTCTGACCCGTCCCGCTCAGGCGCCGTGGTTCTCCGCAGCGATCGGGGGGGTGCGGCACGCGCTGGCGCACGCCTGCCCGGCGCTCACGGCGCGGAGGTGGCCCGTCTGACGGCGGGGGACCTCCGAGACGGAGATCGCGCGGCGGCTGCGGCTCTCGCCGCACATCGTGCACGGCTGCGTGAAGGCGGTCGTCGTCAAGGTCCTGCCAGGAAGGGCAGCAGCACCTCCAGCAGCCCCGCCGGGTTCTCCTCCGGCACCCAGTGGCCGGCCTCCGGTACGGCGACCGCGCGGACGTCGTCGGCGACCTCCCGGGCCATCTCCTCGTTCACCCCGGCGAACAGGTTGGCCGCCCCGGCGACAGCGAGCACCGGTACGGCGAGGATCCCCCCGGATGCCAGCGCGGCCCGGTTGTCCCGGTCGTCCTGCGCGAACGCCCGGTAGAGCTCGAACCCCGCCCTCATCGCACCGGGCTGCCGGAAGTCCGCGGCGTAGCGGTCCAGGTCCTCGGGGGTCAGGGCGCACGGGTCGGCGGCGGCTGCGTCGAAGAAGAACCGCAGGTATTCCCGCTCCCGGCCGGCGGTGAGGAACTCCGGGAGGTCCGGCGTGGCGTGGAAGGCGTAGTGCCAGTGCCGGGGATCGCTCGCCAAGCGTGCGTGCACCGCCGTACCGGGCAGCGTGGCCTCCATCAGCACCAGCCGGTCGGCGTCGCCGCGGAACCGCAGCCCGTGCGCCAGCGCCACCATCGACCCGATGTCGTGGCCGACCACCGCCACGCGGCCGTCGACGCCGAGGTGGTCGCGCACGAGCGCGTGCACGTCCCCGGCCAGCGTCCAGGTGTCGTAGCCCCTCGCCGGGCGGGACGACACCCCGGCGCCGCGCAGGTCCACGGCCACCACCCGGTGCCCGGCCTCGGCGAGCGGGCCGACGACGTGCCGCCAGCACCACCAGGACTGCGGGTAGCCGTGCACCAGCACCACCGTCCGCCCGCCCGGCGCGGACCCCCCGGCCACCACGTGGTGGATCCGCACACCCGGTGCCACCAGGGCGTTGCCGTGCTGGAACCCCGGGGTGCCGGTCATCGCCGCTCCTCCGTGCCCTCACGCGCCGTCCGCCCCGTGCACCGATGATCCTCGCCGCTGCGGTGCTGCCTCGACCAGTCCTCGCGCGCCCGCCAGGCGCCGGACCACCCGCGCCCCCTCGGCCCCGGGGTCACCGACCGCGCGGAGCCGCCCGTCCGCCTCCACCTCAGGCGTCAGGTGGCGCGCGCCGGCCGGTACCCGCGGACGGCGGCGACCTCTCCCCACTTGGGATAGGACGCCGGGTCGCGGTCGCTGTCCTCGGGGAACTCGAAGAGATCGACCATCAGCTGCAGCGGGTAGTCGATGCGCTGGTGCACCGTCCGCACCAGACGATCGTCGACGAAGAAGCGGACGGACCCGGCCGTCCACTCGGCCGCGTAGCTGTGCCAGTCGCCCGTGTCGAGCGCGAGGGTCACGTCCTCGACGTCGTCGTGCAGGCGCGGGTCGTGATGGGCCTTGACCCCCATCCGCACGCGAGAGCGTCCCGGCTCGACGGCGTGGCCGTAGAGCTCGGCGACGCAGATCTCCCCGGAGTCCTCACCGGAGCCCTCCTCGAACCCCACCAGCCAGAAGGCCAGCATGCAGGTCGGGTCGGCGCTCGCGCGCAGAACGGCCTCGACCAGGCCGGCGGACGGGGTGTAGAGGCGACGCGTGGGTTGCGCCGTCCTCACCTGGAGGTCGGGGCGGTGACGGTGCTGCCCGACGTGGGAACCGACCGGACCCGAGAAGGTGCCCGTCTGCAGGTTGGCGACCCTCATCTCGCCGTCCTCCACCCGCCAGGCCGGCTGGTCCGCGTCGATCCGCAGGCGCAGAGCGCCGCCGAGGAGGTCGAAGCGGGCGGCGGAACGCTCGGGCGTGGTCCAGTGCGGCAGGTAGTGCGCCACCCACCGCTCCGGGTCCAGCTCGGAGCCGGCGAAGTGCTCGTCGAACGCCACCTCGTAGCCGGTCCGGTCGAGCACCTGGGGATCGGAGCCACCGTGCGGCTGCGGTGCTTCTCGCACGGGGCCATCGTGCCAGCCGCCGCGTCGCCGCAGCCACCTTCCCACCGGGCTGCCCCCCGTCCGCCGCGATCGTGCACACCGGGAGGGCGGAGGGGCGGACGCGTCATCTGCCTCGAGCACGTCGCGCACGGCCGGGACCGGCGGAACGCCGGGTGCGCTCCGCGGTGGCCGGGAGGACCGCGACAAGGGGACTACGACGAAGAGCCCCCTTGGTTCCGGTCATCGGGCCGATGCTCCGCAGCGCAGCCCTCACCCAGACTGTCGCTGGGCCGACCCGGCACCCAGGCGGGGTGCTGAACGTCGGATCGCCCGCCGAGTGGGCGCTCGAGCCGCCGTGGACGGGCCGGGTGAGGACCGTGCCTTCGGAGACCGGCGCCCCAGCCCTCAGTAGGAGTCCGGATGTCCGCACCGACCGACCCCACCTTCTACCGCAGCGCTGCTGCGCGATCGCCGCGCCGACCGAGCGACTGGCCTATGTCGTCGCCTTCGACCGAGCTGCGCAGAAGCCCGATGCGCTGACTGTCGTCGACACCGACCCCGGCTCCGCCAGCTACGGCGGGATCGTCGGCTGGGCCGACCTGCCCACGGTCGGGGACGAGTTGCACCACTTCGGCTGGAACGCCTGCTCCAGCGCGCTCAAGCACGAGGGCCACGACATGGGCCACGACGGGCTGCAGCGACGGTTCCTCCTCCTACCCGGGCTGCGCAGCTCCAGCGTCCACGTCTACGACACGCACCCCGACCCGCGCTCGCCCCGCCTGCACAAGACGATCGACGCCAAGGAGCTGGCCGGGAAGGCCGGCTACTCGCGCCCACACACACTGCACTGCGGTCCGGACGGCGTGTTCCTGACGTGCCTCGGCGCCGGGAACGGCGACGACGGGCCCGGAGGGATCGCGCTGCTGGACCACAGCACGTTCGACGTCCTCCGGGCCTGGGAGACCGACCGCGGGGACCAGTACCTGGCCTACGACGCCTGGTGGCACCTCAACCAGAACACGCTGGTCTCGAGCGAGTGGGGCACGCCCTCCATGATCGAGGACGGCCTGGTGCCCGAGCTGCTGCTGGGGCAGAAGTACGGTCACCGCCTGCACTTCTGGGACCTGTCGGAGGGGCGCCACCTGCAGACGGTCGATCTCGGTCCTGAGCACCAGATGGTGCTCGAGCTGCGCCCGTCCCACGACCCGGAGGCGACGTGGGGGTTCGCCGGCGTCGTGATCTCGACCGCCGATCTGTCGGCGTCGGTCTGGCGCTGGCACCGCGACGGCGGCGAGTGGACGGCCGACAAGCTGATCACCATCCCGGCTGAGCCGGCCGACCCCGCCGACCTGCCGCCGGCGCTGCAGCCCTTCGGCGCGGTACCACCGCTGGTCAGCGACATCGACCTGTCGGTCGATGACCGGATGCTCTACGTCTCCTGCTGGGGCACCGGCGAGCTCAAGCAGTACGACGTCTCCGACCCGACGGCACCCCACGAGGTCGGCTCCGTGCACCTCGGTGGGATCGTCCGGAGGACCCCGCACCCGGCCGCACCCGGGGAGGCGCTGGCCGGCGGACCGCAGATGGTCGAGATCAGCCGCGACGGACGGCGGGTCTACGTCACCAATTCGCTCTACGGCGCCTGGGACGACCAGTTCTACCCCCAGGGTGTCGGCTCGTGGATGGCGAAGATCGACACGGACCCGCAGGAGGGCGGGATGAGCCTCGACGAGCAGTTCTTCCCGCACGGTGAGGACTGGCGCGGGCTGCGGCCGCACCAGGTCCGGCTGCAGGGCGGGGACGCGTCCTCGGACTCGTACTGCTACCGCTGATCCCCCTGGTGCCGTGGCGGCGTGGACGGACATGGCACCCTCGACGGGCGACCCGCTGCGCTGGTTGTGGCTCGGGTTCTTCGTGCTGCTCCTCGGAGCGCACCTGCGGCATGTCCGCCGGGTGCGCGGTGTGCAGCGGCTCTGGTACGGGGGGCACGCTCTCATGGCCGCCGCCATGGCGGGCATGTTCCTCCCGGCCGAGGTCGGCGTGACCTGGGCGCCGCTGTGGTCCATCGGCGCGGGGGGCGCGGCGGGAGGCGCCGCCGTGTACGCGCTGCTGCGCCACTGGGACGGCGTCCGCGTCGACGTGCCGTGGACCACCCTCGTCGTCGGACTGGCCGCCACGGCCTACATGTGGCTGATGATGGCGGGTGTCTCCGTGGCGCCGCTGACCTACGCGGCGGCAGCCTGGCTGGCCTGCGAGGCGCTCGGCTGGTTCACCGGCCTGCTGTGCTGGCGGTCCCGTGTCTCGACACCGCCACCGGCTGGACGGACAGCTGCCGAACGGCAGCACGCAGGCGTGAGGCCCTCCACCGTGGCACCCACGGTGCACCCGACCAGGGTGGACACGACGGTGCCCCGCCCAGTCCTGGCCGGGGAGCAGCCGGCGTTCGCCGCGACCCGGGTCGATCGCCTCTCCCTGGGTCTCCTGGCGCTCGGAACGGCCTACCTCTTCGTGGCGATGCAGCAGATGCCCGCGCACTAGGGTCGCCAGCGAGAGCGTGCACCAGCGGAGGGCCGGACCGGGGGCCCCGCGCCCGAGTACGGTTGGGCAGACCAGACCGTGTGGGTGGTGGTCGCCGGTGGACAGGTCGAGCGACACGGGTGCCGCTGCTGCGTGCGACCCCCGGCTGGCGACGTCCAGGGGCGGCGCCCTCGTCGCGATGGTCGATGGCCTCCCCGCCGCCGTGACCGTGGTGACCGACGACCAGCAGACCCTGCACGTCGACCCGGCCGGCGGCGCAACGCGCGGTGCGGGGTGCGATCGTCCGGTGGGGAGCTTCCCGGCGCCTGGGGGCCAGGTCCCGCAGCTCCGCGCCAGCGCCTCGGCCGGTGACGCAGCGCCGGGGGGTGTCGAGAACACCGACTACCCGTCGGAGGTGCCCGGGCAGCCGCTGGTCCGGCACACGGTCCGGGACGTCGTCGAGCGACGACGGACGACGCGCCGGCTGGCCGTGCTGAGCCAGGTCGCGACCCGGGTGGCGCGGGCCGAGACGCTCGAGGCCACGCTGAAGACGGTCGCCGAGTGCCTGGTGGAGTCCTCGGAGACGAGCGCATGCGCGGCGATCGTCCTCGAGGGAGATCCGGCGCAGCTGCGGGGTGCCGGCACTGCGTCCCTACCGCGTGACTACGCAGAACGCGTCCGGCGGGCGCTTCGCCTCTGCGACGAGGTCCTGCCCACGCTGTCCGCGTTCCGCGGCCGGCGGACGGTGGTGGTCGACCGAGAGCGCGACCACCCGGCGCTCCGGTTGCTGGAACACCTCGACGGCGACCTGGAGTGGCGAAGCATCGTGGCGATCCCGATGATCGCCCGCAACCAGGCCGTCGGCGCGATCGAGACGTTCTGGCGGGGGGCGCCTCCGGACGGGGAGGAGCTCCGGTTCCTCGCTGCCGTCGCCGACCAGGCCGCCACCGCCGTGGACAACGCCCGACTGCTCGCCGACGCCTCCGCGTCGTCCCGCCGCGATGAGGGTCTGATCGCGGCGGGGCTGGCGCTGGCATCCGAGCTCTCCTTGCCAGCGGTGCTCAGCAAGATCGTGGAGCTGGCCTGTGACGTCGCCGACGCCCGCTACGGGGCGGTCGGGGTGCTCGGCGGGGACGGCCGGCTCGAGGACTTCATCACCCACGGCGTCCCTGACGAACAGCGTGACGCGATCGGCCGCCTGCCCATCGGCCGCGGCATCCTCGGCGCGCTCATCACCGACGCCCGTCCGCTGCGGCTGAGCCGCATCCAGGACGATCCGAGGTCGGTCGGCTTCCCGCCGCAGCACCCGCCGATGACCTCGTTCCTGGGTGTGCCGATCAGCGTGCGGGGCCGGGTCTACGGCAACCTCTACCTGACCGAGAAGCGTGGCGGCACCGACTTCACCGAGGGGGACGAGCGCGCCGTGGTCACACTGGCCGCGCAGGCCGGCGTGGCGATCGAGAATGCGCGACTGTTCGACGAGGCGCAGCGACGGCTGGCGCTGGAGGCCCGTCACCGCCTCGCCCGCGAGCTGCACGACTCCGTCTCCCAGGCGTTGTTCTCGATGACCCTCGAGACCCGCACCGCGCAGCTGCTGCTCGAACGCACGGGGCTGCCGGCCGACGGACCGCTGGGCGAGCGGTTGAGCTACCTGCGCCAGCTGACCCAAGCGGCACACTCGGAGATGCGCGCCCTGATCTTCGAGTTGCGCCCGGAAGCGCTGCGGCAGGAGGGCCTGGCGGCAGCGGTCAGCAAGCAGGCCGAGGGAATGAGCGGACGGACCGGGATCGCCGTCGAGGTCCGGGTGCCGAAGAAGCGGATCCGCCTGCCGTGCGAGGTCGAGGAACAGGTGTACCGGGTGGTGCAGGAGGCGCTCGCGAACATCGCCAAGCACTCCGGGGCGAGCAGAGCGACGGTGCGGCTGGGACGTAGACGCACAGAGCCGCCAGGGTTGCTGGTCGAGATCGTCGACGACGGCGCTGGCTTCGACCCCTGCGCTGGCCAACCCGGCCATCTGGGGCTGTCCACGATGGCCCAGAGGGTCCGGCAGCTGGGCGGAGTCCTCCAGGTGGACTCCAGTCCCGGCCGGGGCACCCGCCTCTCCGCCACCGTCCCTCTGCCGCCGGCCGGCAGCCGCACGGCCGTGCGGGCCCGGATGGAGCCACCGGGCGGTCCGCGATGAACGAGCCCCAGCCGAGGGGCGACCGGATCCGGGTCTGCCTCGTCGACGATCACGGGATGGTGCGGCGGGGCCTGCGCGGCTACCTGGAGCTGGTCGACGACATCGAGATCGTCGGTGAGGCCGGTGACGGCCGAGCCGCCGTGGACCTCGTGGCCGCGCTGGTCGCCGAGGGCCGAGCCCCGCACGTCGTGCTGATGGATCTGGTCATGCCCGGCACGGACGGCGTCACCACCACGCGGCTCCTGACACAGCGGTACGCCGGGACGGCGGTGGTCGCCATGACCAGCTACAGCGAGGTGGACCGAATCCGCAGCGCCCTGGAAGCCGGCGCCTCCGGGTACCTGCTCAAGGATGCCGAGGCGGACGAGGTGGCCGACGGGATCCGCAGGGCCCACCACGGGGAGATGCCGCTCGGACCGGCGGTCTCCCGGCAACTCGCGCGGGCATTCAGCGCACCCGGCAGGGCCGCGCTGAGCGCTCTCAGCCCTCGGGAGCTCGACGTGCTGGGCCTGGTGGCCGCCGGGATGTCCAATCGGGAGATCGCCTCGCGGCTGGGGATCAGCGAGCGCACGACCCGGACCCACGTCAGCAGCATCCTGAACAAGGTGGGGCTGCGGTCGCGCACTCAGGCCGCGCTGTACGCAGTCCAGCAGGGCATCGTGCCCCAGGATCCGGCGACCGGACGACCGGCCTCCCGGACGGAGGACGTCCCACCGGCGCCGGCCGACTCCGCCCGGTGGTGAAGTCGGCCGGACCTGGACCACGCCAGGTGCTGCGCCGACGGCAGCAGCCGGCATCGCCGCGCGGCCCTACCGGGGGCTCGGCCGGCACCGCCGCCACGATCGCCACGGTCTTCTCGACGTCGAGGTCGATGTCGGCCCGCAGCACCAGCACGAGCGTCCGCTGGGCGGGCGGACGGTGGTGCAGGCACGCGGCCCGCGCCGGCCGGTCGCGGGGCCGTAGCCGAGGACCGCGCCGCGGCGTAGCGTCCGCACCCTCAGGTGGATGCGCACCCGGCGGCCCTCTCCCGTCCTGCGGTGCCCGTCCCGGTCGCGGGGGGATGTCGTGGGCCTTGCACGCCGGAGCGCGCTGACGGCCGTGGGCGTCGTCGCGCTGCTCACCTCGTCCGCCGTCGTCACCCTCGCCGCCGGGTCGGCGGCGGACGACTGCCCGGACGTCGCCATCGTCGGGGCGCGCGGCTCCACGGACACCGTCACGACGACCAACCGCGGCATGGGGACGAACGCGGACTACTTCGCCGACTCCCTGGAGCGCGAGCTCACCGCCCGGTACGGCGGTGCCCTCGCGGTGCAGAGCCTGGCCGTCGCGCACTCGCCCACCTCGATCGGCGCGCTGACCCCGACGCGGAGCGAGCTGACCGCGCTGGCCGACCCCGCCCGGCGCGATGCGGCGATGGAGCGCTACCGGACGGGCAACCTGGCGACCTACACCCGCAGCGTCGACCAGGGCATGACCTCCGCCGTCGAGCAGATGACCGCCCTGCACAACCGCTGCGCGGGCACGACCTTCGTCCTGGCCGGGTACTCGCAGGGCGCCATGGCGCTGCACGGTGCGCTGGCGCGGCTCGCGGACGACGGTCGCACCGCCCTGCTCTCGCGCGTCGCCGCCACCGTGCTGGTGGCCGACGGCGACCGCGTGGCGCAGACCGCCGCCACCCGTCGCGGCACGGCGGCGGCGACCGCGCAGGGCGTGCGCACCGCCCTGCAGCCGGGCGGGCGCGACGTGGCCGCCACGCCGCCGGTCCTCGACCTCTGCCTCGCCCGGGACCTCGCCTGCGACTTCGACGCGGCGCGCCTGCTCCACCGCGGCGTCAGCCCGTCCCTGTCGGCGCTGAAGGAGGCCTCGCGGATCCACACCGGCACCGGCTACCGCCCCCTGCTCCTGCAGGCGGCGCAGGAGATCGCGACCTCCCCCCTCCTCGCGCCGACCTCCACGCCGACCACCACCGCGCCCACCACCACCGCGCCCACCACCACCACCTCCTCGCCGACCACGACCGCACCACCGACGACGACCACCCCGACGACCACCCCGACGACCACCCCGACGACCACGGCGCCGACCACCACCGCTGTCCCGACGACGACACCTCCGGCCGGTTCCGCGGCGCTGGCCGCCTTCCGCGCCGCGCGCGCCGACAGCGCCGCCGGGCGCGGCCCGCTCGACGTCGTCGTCGTCGGCGACTCGGTCACCGAGGGGCGCGACGTCGGGAAGGGCAACCGGTGGGTGGACGTGCTGCTGCGGCTGCTGCGCGACCGCTACCAGCCGGCCGGCGTCCCCGGGGGCGAGGGCTACGTGCCGGCCTACTACG
This sequence comes from Blastococcus sp. KM273129, assembly GCF_021698995.1. Classification (NCBI taxonomy): domain Bacteria; kingdom Bacillati; phylum Actinomycetota; class Actinomycetes; order Geodermatophilales; family Geodermatophilaceae; genus Blastococcus; species Blastococcus sp. KM273129. The sequence goes on from NZ_SSXB01000009.1 coordinate 35,362, forward strand.
CCGCCGGCGGCATGGCCGACCGCTTCACCTTCGGCGGGACGCCGACGCTGGGTTCGCAGTACGGGTTCGGCATGCGCGCCAACCACATGCCCTCCGGCGTCGGCAACTCGATGGCCACCACCTTCACCGGCACGTCGTTCGAGCTCCACTACGCCAGCAGCCGGAACACCGGCACCGTCACCGTCTCCGTCGACGGCGGGCCCGGCACCCCGGTGTCCACGACGGGCAGCGACTGGACGCCGAGGGACGGCGGCAGCTGGACCTCGCCCCCGCTCCCCCGCGGCACGCACACCGTCACGCTCACCAACACCAGCGGCCGGACGGTGCTCGTCGAGGGCATCAGCGTGTACGACGGTGACGAGGCCGCCGGCGTCCGCCTGTGGGAGGCCGGCCACTCCGGCTGGCAGGCCGAGGACTACGCCCACCGCCCCACCGCGCCGCAGCACGGCCAGGCCGTCGCCGCCGCCGCGCCGCACCTGGTCGTGGTCGCGCTCGGCTACAACGACGTCGTCGCCGGGTTCAGCGCCGCCGACTTCCGCGGGTACCTCACCACGACGATCGCGCACCTGCTCGGCCCGGACGCCGGCCCGGACCCGTCGGTGCTGGTCGTCGGCTACCCGCCGCGCACGGACGTCCCGGCGGCCGCGTGGGATGCCTACCTCGAGGCCATGGCCGGGGTCGCGGCGGAGCAGGGCCACGCGTTCGCCGACCTCTCCGACCTGCCGCAGTTCGGGATGTCCGGTGACGGCGTCCACCCGGCCGCGACCGGCCACGCGCAGCTCGCCGCCGCTCTCGACGCCTACCTGGCGGCCGGCTGACCGCCCCGCCTCAGGTCCGCATCGACCCGGCGTCCTCCGGCCGGCGCCCGGTGACGACGCCCACCGCCGCCTCGGCGAGCCCGTACACGGTCAGCGAGACGGCGATGAGCACGGCCGGCGGGACGACCACCGGCGCCGCGAGCAGCGAGATGCCGACGACACCGGGCGCGCTGCGCCACCACCCGTCGCCCCGCAGCGGGTGACCGAGGGCGCTCCACCGGACGGCGCACCACATCAGCCAGCGGCGCAGCACCGGCACGCCGCTCTCCCGCAGCACCCGCCGGAAGACGCCGTCGGCCTCCCGGCCGGTCACCACGCCGCCGGCGATGCCCGCGGTGACCAGCCAGTCGTGCAGGATCGCTGCGGCGGTGTACCGCCCGAACCGCGGCACCAGCCACACCACCACCCGGGGGACGGTGGCGAAGTCGGTGGGGAAGCCCGCCGGGACGACGAAACGGTCGCGCCTGCCCCGGTACACCAGCGGCTCGACCAGCTCCCAGCGGTCGGCGTCCAGCCGCCGCACCACGACGTCGTCGGACTCGAACGGCACCGCTCCCCCTCCCCGCGGTCGCCCGGCGCCCGCGGACCGGCCGGGTGACATCACACCCTCCCGGTGCATCGAACCGGCCACCGGTGGGCATGCTGGCGATCATGCGCCTGCCCGAACCACGCGGCCCGCTCAGCGACACCCTCGCCCGTGACCTCACCAGCGGCTCGGACCTCTCGGCGGCGACGGTGGGGTACGCCGCCCGCCTGGACGCCGACCCCGCCGGGGTGCTGACCGACGACGACCTGCAGCTGGGCCTCGCCATCTGCTACGAGCTCCACTACCGCGGGTTCGACGGCGTCCCCGAGGAGTGGGAGTGGCACCCCGAGCTGCTGCGCCTGCGCGCCGGGCTGGAGCGGGCGCACCTGGCCGGGCTGCGCGGGCTGGTGGGCGAGGTCGCCGTCAGCGGCGACCCGGTCGACCAGCAGCTCACCGCGCTCATCGCCGCCGACGACGGCCCCTCGCTCTCGGCCTACATGGCCAAGCAGGGCACGCTGGAGCAGTGGCGGGAGTACCTCGTCCTCCGCTCGGTCTACCACCTCAAGGAGGCCGACCCGCACACCTTCGCCGTCCCCCGGCTGTCCGGGCGGGCCAAGGCCGCCATGGTCGAGATCCAGGCCGACGAGTACGGCGGCGGGTCGGCCGAACGGATGCACAGCGAGCTGTTCGCCGGGCTGCTGCGGGACCTGGGGCTGGACCCGGGCTACGGGGCGCTGTGGGACGAGGCTCCGGCCGTGGCGTTCGCGTCGGTCAACACGATGTCGCTGTTCGGCCTGCACCGCCGCTGGCGGGGTGCGGCGCTGGGCCACCTGGCGACGGTGGAGATGACCTCCTCCGAGCCCAGCCGGCGCTACTCGGCCGGGCTGCGCCGGCTGGGCTTCGACGAGCGCACCACCGTGTTCTACGACGAGCACGTGGAGGCCGACGCGGTGCACGAGCAGATCGCCTCGGTGGACATGTGCGGCTCGCTGGTCGCCGCGGAGCCGGAGCTGCTGCCCGACGTGCTGTTCGGGGCGGCCAGCTCGCTGGCCATGGACGGCCTGGCGGCCCACCACCTCCTCGGCGCGTGGGAGGCCGGCGCCTCCGGCCTGCGCGGGCAGGCGGCCCTGGCGGCCTGAGCGCGCCCCCGGCTACCCGGCCGGCACCGCCTCGTCGCGCTGCGGGGCGGTAGCCCGGTTGCGGGTGATCAGCCAGCCGAACGCCGCGGCCACCGGGAACATCAGCACGCCGTAGACGGCGGCGGGCACGGCCAGCTCCACGCTGTCGAGCACGCTGATGGCCACGGCGATCGCCAGCGTGCTGTTGTGCACGCCGATCTCGAAGGAGCTGGCGATCGCCTGCCGCTGCCCGATGCCGAGCAGACGGGGCACGCTGTACCCGACGGCGAGGCTGGCGAGGCAGAACGCGAGCGCCGGCAGGCCGACGTCGCGCAGGTAGCTCCCCACGTTCTCCCGCTCGGCCACCATCGTGCCGACGATGACCAGGGCGAGGACCACCGCCGACAGGATGCGCACCGGCTTGTCCGAGCGGTCGGCGAAGCCGGGCGCCGACCGGCGCACCAGCATGCCGAGGGCCACGGGGACGAGCACGATCGCGAACACCTGCACCGTCTTGCCGAACTGCAGCCCGAGGCTGCCGGCGCCCGGCGGGTCGAACCACCCGATCGCCAGGTTGGTGACCACCGGCAGGGTGACGACGGCGATGACGGAGTTCAGCGCGGTGAGGCTGATGTTGAGCGCGACGTCACCCCGGTAGAGGTGGCTGAACAGGTTCGCGGTGGTGCCGCCGGGCGAGGCCGCGAGCAGCAGCATCCCGACCGCGAGCAGCGGCGGCAGGTCGAACAGCAGCACCAGGCCGAAGCACACCACCGGCAGGACGAGCAGCTGCAGCGCGAGGGCGACCACAACCGCCTTCGGCTGCCGGGCGATGCGGGTGAAGTCGCCGACGGTGAGCGAGAGGCCCAACCCGAACATGACGACGGCCAGCGCGAGCGGCAGCGCGACGGCGGTGAGCGCGGAATCCATGGAGCCTCCGATCGGGCACCGGCCGGGGAGCCCGCCGGGCAGGACGTCCCGCGCATCCTGTGCGATCGGGGTCACAGAACGCAACCGGCCTCGCGCTGAACGCCACGATCGAGGCCACCCGCGCCGGGGAGTCGGGCAAGGGCTTCGCCGTGGTGGCCAACGAGGTCGGGGAACTCGCGCGGGAGACCGCCGAGGCGACCAGCCGGGTCTCCGAGCAGATCGCCGGCACCCAGGCCGGCACCGGATCGGTCACCACCGGCGTCAACGCGACCAGCGCGGTGGTCGGTCAGCTGGACGCCGTGCAGGCGGGCGCGGGGTCAGGCCTCCCGGCGTCCGTCCCGCAGGATCTGCGCGGCCGGCCGGGGCCGGCTGGGCGCGCTCGGCGCCGAGAACCCGGACCGCTTGTGCGAGCCGTCGCAGAAGGGCTTGATCCCCGACTTGCCGCACCGGCACAGCGCGATGGTGTCCCGCCCCGGGTCGATCTCGGCGCCGTCCTGGTCCTGCAGGCGGAAACTGCCGCGCACGATGAGCGGCCCGTCGCGGTAGGGCGTGATCGTGGCGCCCGCTGCGGGGTCGGCTCCGGCGGTGCGGTCCTCGGACGGCTCGGGCTCGGCCGACGGTGATGGCGACACGCCCTCCAGCATGCCCCGCCCTCCCCGACCCCAACCCGGAGGTCCACCGGCGGGTCAGCCGTCGAGGCCCAGCGACGCCACCATCCGGTCCAGGACCTCGACGTTGCGCGGGTAGTCGAACCGCGGGAGCCCGACGGTGTCGGCCACCAGGGCGCGTGGCGAGCCGTCGTCCGCCCCGAGGTCGACCACGACGCGGGTGACCGGCAGGCCCTGGGGCCACAGCCCCTCCCCGGCGGTGACCCGCTCGACGCGGACGGCCGGCCGCCCGTCGATCGTGAGCTCCTCGCGGCTCAGCTCCTCGCCGCGCCCGGTGGTGACCAGCCGGTCGAAGGGGATGCCCTCCACCCGGACGCTGATCGGGGCCACCCGCGCGTCGGTGGCCGGGGGCACCTCGAAGGAGTCCGGTGAGAAGAAGCTGCAGGCCGGCACCTCCGTCCCCGGGTTCACCTCCCAGGACTCCGGATAGGAGATGGCGTAGCCCTCCGGGCTCTCGCACCGCTCGGCGAGCGGATCGGGCTCCGCCGGCTCCTCGTCGAGCAGGTCGACCACGATGCGCTGCGGGGAGTCGAGCGCTGCGACGGCGAACGGCCGCCGCGCGTCGACCCCGGCGAAGAAGCTGTAGCGCCCCTCGACGAGGGTGTCCTCGACCACGGCGTCCAGCACCACCGGATCGGCGACCGCCAGCCGCCCGGCGCCCTCCCACGGCGCGACGCCCTCCGGCGCGTCCCCCGGCAGCGCGATGTTCGTCAGCGTGATGCCGAGGACGGCGTCCCCGGGCACCTCGACCGGCTCCCCGGACCCCTGCGCCCGCGGGTCGTCGGTGTAGCCGACCCGCCAGCCCGCCTCCCCCTCCCCGGCGAGCTCGAAGACGACGCGGTCGAACCCCCCGTGCGCTGCCAGCCGCACGTCGGTCAGGGTCACCGGGGGGCTGTCGCCCGAGGCCACGGACTCGTCGGTGCTGCCTTCGCCGACGGGCTCCACGGCGTCCTCGACGTCGGGTGACGGCGCGGTCGGCGAGGTGGTGGGCCCGGCGTCGGCCGGAGGCTCCTCGTCGGTGCCGCAGGCGGTGACGAGCACGGCCGCGCAGAGCCCGAGGGGCAGGAGGCGCATCGAAGATCCAGGGGGTCTCGGGGACGTCGGGCCCTCCCTGCCATTGCCAGCACCGCCCGTGCCGAACCCTCCGCACGCGCCGGAACCAGCGCTCCGGGCCGGTCAGCTCGTCGGACGGCGATCACCCGGCTGGCCGGCACCGGTCGCCGAGGTCCGGCTGATGGGCAGCGGGCCGTCCCCACCCGGCGCCGCCCCGGGGTCTGCGCCGGGCAGCTCGGCGCCCGTCTCGTCCACCGGTGCGCCGAGCGGTTCCGCGGCCGGCGCCGGCCGGGCGAGGAGCCGGGCGACCGGGACCGCCAGGACGGCCCCGACCACGGGGGCCAGCACGAACAGCCAGACGCCGGCCAGCGGCTCACCGCCGGCGAGGAGCGCGGGCCCCAGCGAGCGGGCGGGGTTCACCGACGTCCCCGTGAGCGGGATCCCGATCAGGTGCACGGCCGCGAGGGTGAGCCCGATGGCCAGCCCGGCGAATCCCGGCGCGGCGGCGGTCCCGGTCACGAGGAGCACGACCACCACCAGCACGAAGGTGAGCAGGAGCTCGAGCAGGAAGGCACCCTCACCGCTGATCGCGGCACCCCAGTCGTTGGCCCCGAGGGCCCCGGTCTGGTCGGTCACCCCGCCGAAGTCGCTGGTCAGCAGCCACAGGACGGCGGCGCCGGTGATGCCACCGGCGAACTGGGCGACCCAGTAGAGCGCCGCTTCGACCGCGGTCATGCCGCGTGACAGCAGCACCGCGAGGGTCACCGCCGGGTTGACGTGGCAGCCCGACACCGGCCCGATGGCGTAGGCGAGCACCAGCAGCGTGAAGCCGAAGGCCAGCGCCACGCCCACGGGGCCGACGCTCTCCAGGCCGACGACCGCGGTACCGACCGCGACGAGGACGAGCAGCGCGGTGCCGAGGAACTCCGCGACGAGCGAGCGGACGAGGACGGGGGACACGGGAACCTCCTGGCCCGGCCGCACCCGGCCCCCGGCGGCACCGGTGCGGACACCAGGAGCCTGCGCCGCGGCGTCGCCGCCGGCCAGGGTCCTTCGGTCACCCGGCCGCGCCGTTCAGCCCGGGGCGGGCTGGCCGTAGAAGACCTGCTCCACCACCGTGCGCGCGTGCCGGGTGGTGCGGCGGTAGTCGTCGAGGAAGCGGCCGGGTTCGTCGTCCGGCCCGTAGCCGCAGGCGCGGGCGACCCCGCCCAGCTCCAGGCCGGGCCGGGGCAGCTGGTCGCTGGGGCGGCCACGGACGAGGAAGACCGCGTTGCGCGCCCGGGTGGCCAGCTCCCACGCCGCGGTGAGTGCCTCGGCCTGGTCCTCCGGGAGCAGCCCCTCCTCGGCGAGCGCGGTCAGCGCGCCCACCGTCGAGGGCACGCGCAGCGCGGGCACGCGGGCGGCGTGCTGGAGCTGGAGCAGCTGGGCGGTCCACTCCACGTCGGCGAGCCCGCCGCGACCCAGCTTGGTGTGGGTGGCGGGGTCGGCGCCGCGCGGCAGCCGCTCGCGCTCCACGCGGGCCTTGATCCGCCGGATCTCGGCGACCTGCTCCGCGGAGAGCCCGTCGGCCGGGTAGCGCACCGGGTCGACCAGGGCCACGAACTCCGCTCCCAGCGCCTCGTCGCCGGCGACCGGGACGGCGCGCAGCAGCGCCTGCACCTCCCACACCGACACCCACCGCTGGTAGTACTCGCGGAAGGCGGGGAGGCTGCGCACCAGGGCGCCCTGGCGGCCCTCGGGCCGCAGGTCGGCGTCGACCTCGAACGCCGGGTCCGGGGCCGGTTCGGCGAGCAGCCGCCGCAGCGTGTGGGCGACGGCGTTCGCCGCCGCGGAGGCCTTCGCCTCGTCCGCACCGGGGCGGGGCCGGTGGACGAACAGGACGTCGGCGTCCGAGCCGTACCCGAGCTCGCCGCCCCCGAGGCGCCCCATGCCGATGACCGCGAGGTCCACGGGCAGGTCCTCGACGGCGACCCGGGTCTCCTGCGCGTGCGCCCGCAGGGCGGCGTCGAGCCCGGCCTGCAGCGTGGCGGCCGCGACGTCGGTGAGCGCCCGGCCCACGCGGTGCACGTCGAGGCGGCCGAGCAGGTCCGCGGCGGCGATCCGCAGCAGCTCCTGTCGGCGCAGCCCCCGGATGACCCGCACGCCCGCCTGCGGGTCGGGCGCCCGGCCGGCCGCCTGCCGCCACGCCTTGGCCAGGGTCTCCGCCGACCGCGGCTCCAGCTCGGCGTCGTCGGCGAGCAGGCGCAGCGCCTCGGGTGTGCGGGTGAGCAGCGAGGCGACGTACTGGCTGGAGCCCAGCAGCTGGGCCAGGCGCTCGGGGACCTGGCCCTCGTCGCGCAGCAGGCGGAGGTACCACTGGTTCCCGCCGAGCGCCTCGCTCACCTGCCGGTAGGCCAGCAGCCCGGCATCGGGGTCGGGGCAGGAGGCGAAGGTCTGCAGCAGCACCGGCAGCAGGTACTTCTGCATCGACGCCGAGCGCGACACCCCGCCGGTGAGCGCCGCCAGGTGCCGCAGCGCACCCTCGGGGTCGGCGAAGCCGAGGACCCGCAGCCAGTCGCCGGCCGCCTTCGACCCCAGGTGCAGGTGCTCCCCGGGCACGCGGGCGACGGCGGAGAGCAGCGGCCGGTAGAAGAGCTTCTCGTGCAGCCGCCGCACCTCGCGGGTGTGCAGCGCGAGCTCGGCCCGCAGCACGTCGACGGCGTCGCCCCGGTGGTCGGGCTTGTACCCCAGCGAGCGGGCCAGCCAGCGCAGCTGCTGCTCGTCGGTGGGCAGCAGGTGGGTGCGCCGCAGCCGCAGCAGCTGCAGCCGGTGCTCGACGGTGCGCAGGAAGCGGTAGGAGGCGACCAGCGTGGCGGCGTCCTCCCGGCCGACGTAGCCGCCGGCCGACAGCGCCAGCAGCGCCGGCAGCGTGCCGCCGACCCGCAGCGTCGGGTCGGCCCGGCCGTGCACCAGCTGCAGCAGCTGGACGGCGAACTCGACGTCGCGCAGGCCCCCGCGGCCGAGCTTGAGCTCCCGCTCGGCCTGGGCCGGGGGGATGTTCGCCTCCACCCGGCGGCGCATCGCCTGCACCTCGCCGACGAAGCCGGGCCGGTCACCGGCCTTCCACACCAGCGGCCAGAGCGCGTCGACGTAGCCGCGCCCGAGGTGCGGGTCGCCGGCGACCGGGCGCATCTTCAGCAGCGCCTGGAACTCCCAGGTGTCGGCCCACTGCTCGTAGTAGGCGGCGTGCCCCGCGACCGTCCGCACCAGGGAGCCGGCCTTGCCCTCGGGGCGCAGCGCCGCGTCCACCTCCCACGCCGCCTCCCGGCAGATGCGCATGAGCGACGCGGCGACGCGGGTCGCGCCGGCGAGCGCGGCCGCCTCGGCCTCCCCGGGTTCGACCGGCTCGGCCACGAAGACGACGTCGACGTCGCTGACGTAGTTGAGCTCCCGGCCGCCGGTCTTGCCCAGCGCGATGACCGCCAGCCGGCAGGCCGCCGTGTCCGCCGGCTGCTCGGCGACGGCGAGCGCGAGACCGGCGGCGAGCACGGCGGCGGCGATGTCGGCGAGCTCGGCCGCCGCCTCGTCGGCGGGCACGCCGTCGGCCAGGTCGCGCCCTGCCAGCGACAGGATCGCCCGGCGGTAGGCGTGCCGCAGGGCCGCGATCCGCGAGGGCCCGGCGTCGGGCGCGGCCGAGCCCAGCCGGACGCCCCAGGGCGGGTCGTCGGGGTCGGCGCCGACCGCGGCCAGCATCTGCTGCTCCAGCGCGTGCGGCGTGGGCCGGCTCGGCCCGTTGCTGTCGTCGAGCACCTCCCAGTCCAGCGGGTAGGCGGCCAGGTGGTCGGCCAGCCCCGAACTGGCGCCGAGGACGGCGAGCAGGCGGGCGCGCAGGTGGCCCGAGCCCCGCAGCCGGGCCAGCAGCGTGGCGGCCGCGCCACCGGAGTCGTCCTCGGCGTCCAGCGCCTCGACCAGCCGGTGCAGCGAACGGACCGCCAGGTCGGGGTCGCCCGCCCGGGCCAGGGCGGCGACGACCGGCCCCGCCTCGGGGTCGGCGGGCTCGTTGCGGTCGAGGTCCCAGAGCCCCAGCGACGGGTCCGACAGCAGCCGGGCGGCGCGTTCGCCGTCCTCGAAGCCGAACCGGACGAGGCGGACCACCGCCCGCCGCGGGACCTCCGCCTGCGGCACGCTCACGCGCGCACCTGCGCCCGGGACCGGACCAGATCGGCGAACCGCCCGGCGAACGGGCGCCAGACCTCGTCCAGGTCGTCGTGGGCGGCGGCGGCCCGGGCGCACAGCGTCTCGACGTCGAGCGGGCTGGCCGCCACGCCGACGGGGTCGCTGGCGGCCCAGGCCCGCACCATCTCCGGCGTCGTCTCGATGTGGAACTGCAGCCCGTAGACGGCGGTCCCCACCCGGTAGGCCTGGTGCGGGTAGTGCGGGTTGCCGGCCAGCAGGGTCGCGCCGGCCGGCAGCTCGGAGATCTCGTCGTGGTGCCACTGGATGACGTCCGGGGACAGCGGCAGCGGGCGGAACACCGGGTCCGCGTCGGCGGCGTCGCGCTTGGCCACCAGCGTCGCGCCGACCTCCGGCCCCGCCGCGCCGACCCGGGTGCGGCCACCGCCGACCTGGGCCAGCAGCTGGGCGCCCAGGCAGACGGCGAGCGTGGGCAGGTCCGCGGCGAGCGCCTGCCGGAGCAGCTCCCGGACGCCCACGAGCTCGGGGCTGGTCGCCGCGTCGTCCATCGAGGACTGCGGCCCGCCCAGCACCAGCAGCCCGTCGTAGCCGTCCAGCGCGGCGGGCAGCTCGGCGCCCAGGCCCAACCGGCGCTCGTCGAGCTCCAGCCCCGCGGCGCGCAGCCACTCCCCCAGCCGCGCCGGCGGATCGGTCTCGCTGGGGACGACGACGAGCAGGCGGCCGGCGGTCACGCGATCGAGGCTAACGGCCGCCCCCGCCCCCGCCTCACAGGCCGGGGAGGTAGCGGCGCAGCTCGAACGGGGTCACGTTCTGGCGGTAGGAGTTGAACTCCTCCCACTTGTTGCGGAGGAAGAACTCGAAGACGTGCTCCCCGAGCGTCTCGGCCACCAGCTCGCTGCCCTGCATCGCGGTGAGCGCCTCACCGAGGCTGACCGGCAGGTCCTCGTACCCGGCCGCCCGCCGCTCGGTGTCGGTGAGCGACCAGACGTCGTCCTCGGCCTCCGGCGGCAGCTCGTAGCCCTTCTCGATGCCGCGCAGCCCGGCGGCCAGCAGCACCGCGAAGGTGAGGTAGGGGTTGCACGCCGAGTCCGGCGAGCGCACCTCGACCCGGGCCGACTGCGCCTTGCTCGGCTTGTAGCTGGGCAGGCGGACCAGCGCCGAGCGGTTGGCCCGGCCCCAGGTGGCCGCGGTCGGCGCCTCGGTGCCGGCCAGCAGCCGCCGGTAGGAGTTCACCGTCTGGTTGGTGATCGCGGTGACCTCCCGGGCGTGGGTCAGCAGGCCGGCGATGAACTGCCTGCCGGTGGTCGACAGCCGCATCGGGTCGGCCGGGTCGTGGAAGGCGTTGCGGTCGCCCTCGAACAGCGACAGGTGGGTGTGCATCGCCGAGCCCGCCAGCTCGGTGAACGGCTTGGGCATGAACGTCGCGTGCACGCCCTGGGCCAGCGCCACCTCCCGGACGACGTGCCGCAGGGTCATGATGTTGTCGGCCATGGAGAGGGCGTCGGCGTAGCGCAGGTCGATCTCCTGCTGCCCCGGGGCGACCTCGTGGTGGCTGAACTCCACCGAGATGCCCATCGCCTCCAGGGCGAAGACCGCCTCGCGCCGGAAGTCGTGCGCCACGTTGTGCGTGGACAGGTCGAAGTAGCCGCCGCTGTCGGCCGGCTCGGGCGGGGTGCCGTCGGTCGGCAGGTCCTTGAGCAGGAAGAACTCGATCTCGGGGTGGGTGTAGAAGGTGAACCCCATGTCGCCGGCCTTGGCCAGGGCCCGGCGCAGCACGTGGCGCGGGTCGGCCCACGACGGCGAGCCGTCGGGCAGCGTGATGTCGCAGAACATCCGTGCGGTGTCGCTGGCGCGGCCCTCGCGCGCCGGCATCACCTGGAAGGTGCCCGGGTCGGGCTTGGCCAGCATGTCGGACTCGTAGACCCGGGCGAAGCCCTCGATCGCCGAGCCGTCGAACCCGATGCCCTCGGCGAAGGCCGCCTCGATCTCCGCCGGGGCCACCGCGACGGCCTTGAGGTAGCCGGAGACGTCGGTGAACCAGAGCCGCACGAAGCGGATGTCTCGCTCTTCCAGGGTCCGCAGGACGAACTCCTGCTGTCGGTCCATGCCGGCCATGATCCAGTCCGCTCGTTTCGTGGATGTGACGTCGGCGCAAGCCTGCCCCGTCCGGGCGATCCGCGCACCGTCCCGCGCCCCGGACGGCGCGTGTCGCGCCGCCCGCGCCCGATCAGCCGGGCGGGTGCCAGTCCGGCGGGCTCAGGACGGCTGCCATCCGGCTCAGCTCGGCCCGGTGCAGGGCGGCCAGCCGGCCGAGGACCTCCTCCCCCGCCGCGGTGAGCACCACCCGCACCGCGCGCGCGTCGTCGGGGTGCGCGGTCCGCCCGACGAGGTCCTGCTTCTGGGCGCGGTCGACCAGCTCCACCACGCTGTGGTGGCGGAGCTGCAGCCGCTCGGCCAGCTCGCGCACCGTGGCCCAGTCCCGTGCCGGGAAACCCTTCAGCGCCAGGAGCAGCTGGTACTGCTGCGGCGTCAGGCCGTGCCGGCGGACGACCTCCTCGCTGAACCGCAGGTAGCGCCGGATGCCGAACCGGAACCGGGCCAGGGCCTCGAAGTCGGCCTTGCTCAGGGGCACCGGACCGCCGTCCTCCCCGAGCCCCGTCACGGCGTCATCACACCACGACACCGCGAGCGCGGCCCTGGTGCACTTCTATCGTGCTGCGATACGTTCGGCGACGTCCCGGGCGGCTCCCGCCCGGCGTCGGCGAGGAGGCCCTCGTGCGCAGGCAGCCCGGTGCCCGCCACGGTTCCGCGCCGGTCGTCGTCCGGGTCACCGCCGCCTCCGACGACGCCGTCGACTGGGCCGCCGCCGAGGCCTCGATCCGTGGGCTGCCCCTGCGGCTGGTGAGCCCGGAGGGCGCCACGGCCGGGGAGCTGGGCGCCGCGGCGTCGCGGGCCCGCGCGGTCGACCGGGACCTCGCGGTGGAGAGCTGCCGGTTCAGCGGGTCGGCGCTCCCCGCACTGCTGCGCGAGAGCCGCACGGCAGCCCTGCTGGTGCTGGGCGCCCCCGCTGCGACCGGGCTCACCCGCCTCGGGTCCGGGCGCGCCCCGCTGCGTCTGGCGTCCTCGGGCGCGTGCCCGGTCACGGTGGTACGCGCCCTCCCGCGCGCCACCGACCAGCGGTCGAGACCCCGCGTCGTCGTCGGCATCGACGGCGCACCGTCCTCCGGCCCCGCTCTCGGCTTCGCCGTCCGGGCGGCCCGGGGACGGGGCCTGCCCCTGACCGTCGTGCACGCGTGGAGCCCCGACACCCCCGCGGACCTCGAGGGGGTGTGCGCACCGCGTGCCGTCACCGAGGCCGGCGCCGCGCGGCTGGTGGACCGGACGCTCGCCTCGTGGCGGCAGGAGCTCCTCGACGTGCCGGTCACGGCGGAGCTCCGCTGCGGCGACGCCGCCTCCGCGCTCGTCGCGGCCTCCGGCGGTGCGGCGCTCGTCGTCCTGGGGATCCCGGGCCGGCGCCGGCCGACCGGGGCCGTCCGGTCGGTGGGGCGGAGGGTGCTGGCCGGGGTCGCCGGCCCGGTCGTGGTCATCGGGCCGGAGGGGTGCGACGCGGAGCCGGGCCGGCGCGGCCTGCGGAGCGCCTCGAGCCGCTGACGGGTGTCGCTCGACGGACCGGCATGCTCCAGCCATGGCCGACCACCCTGCTGCGGCAACGCCTCCGCAGAACCCGCTGCGCACGACCGCCAGCCACGTGGAGGTGCGCCGCGCCGGTCCCGGCGACGCCGCCGCCGTCCTGGCGATGGTGCGGGAGATCGCCGCGCACGAGGGCCCCCCGGACGCCGTCGCCGGCGGCCTCGGGACGTGGACGACGATGCTGGCCCGGCCCGACGTCGTCGTCCTGCTGGCCGAGCGGGACGGCGAGCCGGCCGGGTACGTGTCCGCCGGCCGCCGGCTGCACCTGTGGCTGGGCCGCGACATCCTCGGCCTGGACGACCTGTTCGTGCGGGCCGGGTACCGGGACGCCGGGGTGGGCCGGCTGCTCATGACCGAGCTCGGCGCCCTGGCGGCCCGCGAGGGGCTCGCCGTGCGCTGGGAGGTCCGCGAGGACAACGTCGCCGCCCAGCGCTTCTACCGGCGGCTGGGTGCCGACCTGCGCACCAAGGTGGTGGCGTTCTGGCGGCCGTGACCACCGGCCCCGCCTCGCACCCGGAGCAGGTCCGGGACCAGGATGGGCCCGTGAGCGATCAGCAGCCGGTGCAGGTGCGGGTGTCCCTGGCCCAGGTCGACACGCGGGTCGGTGACCTGGCGGGCAACGGCGACCTGGTCGTCCGCCGGGCGGCGGAGGCGGCGCAGGCGGGCGCCCACCTCGTCGTCTTCCCCGAGATGACGCTGACCGGCTACCCGCCGGAGGACCTGGTGCTCCGGGAGTCCTTCGCCCGGGCCAGCGAGCGCGCGCTGGTCGAGCTCGCCGGCCGGCTGGCGGCCGAGGGTCTGGGCGAGCTCGCCGTCGTCGTCGGGTACCTGGCGCACACCGAGGGCAGCGGGCCGGCCCCGGTCGACGAGCCGCCCACCGACGACGACCGGCCCAGCGACGCCAACCCCCGCCGGGGCGCCCCCCGCAACGCCGCGGCCCTGCTGCACGGCGGCGAGGTCGTCGTCCGCTACTACAAGCGGCACCTGCCCAACTACGGCGTCTTCGACGAGGCGCGCTACTTCGTGCCCGGCACCGAGCTGCCGGTGGTCCGGCTGCACGGGGTCGACGTCGCGCTGACGATCTGCGAGGACCTCTGGGTCGAGGGCGGGCCGTGCGGGGTCGCCGGCCAGGCCGGCGTCGACCTCGTCGTCTCCCCCAACGCCTCCCCCTACGAGCGCGCGAAGGACGACCTGCGGCTGCCGCTGGTGCGCCGCCGCGCCGCCGAGGCGCGGGCGGCGGTCCTGTACTGCAACCAGGTCGGCGGCCAGGACGAGCTGGTGTTCGACGGTGACTCGATGGCCGTCTCCCCCACCGGCGAGCTGCTCGCCCGGGCGCCCCAGTTCGTCGAGCACCTGCTCACCGTGGACCTGTCGATCGACCGGGCACGGGTCCCCGAGCGGCGTGCCGGCCGGATCGGCCCGATGACCGTCACCCGCCACGTGCTGGGCGAGGAGCCGGTGCCCGCCTACGAGCCCCGGCCGGCCGGCGTCGCCGAGCCGCTCGGTGAGTGCGAGGAGGTCTGGCGGGCGCTCGTGCTGGGCCTGCGCGACTTCATCGACAAGAACGGCATGCCCTCGGTGGTGCTGGGGCTCTCCGGCGGCATCGACTCGGCGGTCTGCGCGGCGCTGGCCGTCGACGCCCTGGGCGCCGGCCGGGTGCACGGCGTCGGGCTGCCGTCGAAGTGGTCCAGCGAGCACTCGCTGGCCGACGCCGAGGACCTCGCCCGCCGCACCGGCCTGCACTACTCGGTGGTGCCGATCGCCCCGGTGGTGGACGCGTTCGAGGCCTCGGTGGAGCTCTCCGGGGTCGCCGCGGAGAACCTGCAGGCGCGGGTGCGCGGCACGCTCCTCATGGCGCTGTCCAACCAGCACGGGCACCTGCTGCTGACGACGGGCAACAAGAGCGAGGTCGCCGTCGGCTACTCGACCCTCTACGGCGACTCCGCCGGGGGCTTCGCCCCGATCAAGGACGTGCCCAAGACGCTGGTGTGGGAGCTGGCCCGCTGGCGCAACGCGTACGCCGCCGGGCGCGGGGAGACCGAGCCCATCCCGCGGAACTCCATCGACAAGCCACCGTCGGCCGAGCTGGCGCCGGGCCAGGTGGACAGCGACTCGCTGCCCTCCTACGAGGAGCTGGACGCGGTGATCGCCGACTACGTCGACCGCGACCTGGGCCTGGCGCAGCTGCTCGAGCGGGGGCACGACCCCGACGTGGTGGCCCGCGTCCTCCGGTTGGTGGACGCCGCCGAGTTCAAGCGCCGCCAGTCGGCGCCCGGCACCAAGATCAGCCTCAAGGCGTTCGGCCGCGACCGGCGGCTGCCCATCACCAACCGGTGGCGCGAGACCCTGCCCACCGTCCGCGAAGGAGCACAGGCGTGACCGAGTCGGTCCTGTACGGCGGCCAGTCGACGGCGCGGGTGCGCATCCACCACCTGCAGCAGGCCAAGGAGCGCGGCGAGAAGTGGGCGATGCTCACCGCCTACGACACCTTCAGCGCCGCCGTCTTCGAGGAGGCCGGCATCCCGGTGATGCTGGTCGGCGACTCCTCGGGCAACGTGGTCCTCGGCCACACGAGCACCGTGCCGGTGACGGTCGACGACATCCTGCTGATGACCAAGGCGGTGACCCGCTCCACCAAGCGGGCGCTGATCGTCGCCGACCTGCCCTTCGGCAGCTACGAGTCCGGCCCGCAGCAGGCGTTCGGCACCGCCGTCCGCATGATGAAGGAGGGCGGGGCCCAGGCGGTCAAGCTCGAGGGCGGGGAGCGGGTGGCACCGCAGATCGATCTGCTGCACGACGCCGGCATCCCGGTGATGGCGCACATCGGCTTCACGCCGCAGAGCGAGCACGCCCTCGGCGGGTACCGGGTGCAGGGCCGGGGTGCCGGGGCCGAGCAGCTGCTGGCCGACGCGCACGCCGTCCAGGAGGCCGGCGCGTTCGCCGTCGTCCTGGAGATGGTCCCGGCCACGGTCGCCCGGCAGGTGACCGAGGAGCTCACCATCCCGACCATCGGCATCGGGGCGGGCGTGGACTGCGACGCCCAGGTGCTCGTGTGGCCGGACATGGCCGGGCTCAACGGCGGCCGGGTGCCCAAGTTCGTCAAGAAGTACGCGGACCTGCGCGGTGAGCTGCTCCGCGCGGCCCGGGAGTACGCCGACGAGGTCAGGGGCGGGACCTTCCCGGGGCCGGAGCACTCGTTCGAGTAGGCCCGCTCCAGCTCGCTGCGGGGGCCGGACTCGCGCTCTCCGGGTCCTGCAGCGGCCCCCGGGCACGAGGAGCACCCCCGGAGCCGGGTGCGCGGGCCGCGAGCAGCCCGTAGCCGACGGCGTTGAGGCCGATCGCGGTGGCGTAGATGCCCAGCTGCGTGCCGGCCGCGTCGACCTCCAGCCCCAGCGGGTCGAACAGGTAGCGGCCCAGGAAGCCGCCCTCGTAGCCCGGTGCACCCGCGCGCTCGCGCAGCCACAGCTCGAGGTCGGTGAGCGGGCAGTCGGCGCCGGCCAGGTTGACGCCGAGGATCACCAGGGCGACGGGGGCGTGCAGCAGCACCAGCCGGGGCCACCGGAGGGCGAGCAGGGCACCGACCAGCATGAACAGGACGGCGGCGGCGTGCACGAGCGCCACCGCGTTCGCGAGCAGCACTCCCCCACTGTGCCACCCGGGCGGCATTCGAGCGCGTGGCCGGTCAGCCGGCGAGCTGGGCCAGCAGCACCCGGGGCGCCTCGGCGAGCGAGGGCCCGTACCAGGTGAGGTGCCGGCCGCTCACGAACGCCGGCCGCGCCTGCGGCCACGCCTCGGGGCCGTCTTCGGGCGTGAAGGCGTAGGGCTCGTCGGGGAGGACGACGAGCTCCGCCGGCACCGTCGCGGGCTCGTCCCGGCCCAGCTTCGGGTAGCGGTCGGCGTGCCCCGCGTAGAGGTTGCGGACGCCGAGCCGGGCCAGCACGTCACCGGCGAAGGTGTCGCGGCCCAGCACCATCCAGGGACGGCGCCAGATCGGGACCACGGCTGCGACCTCCGGCAGCCGGGCCGGCGCGGTCCAGGCCGCCCGCGCCTCCGCCAGCCAGGCCGGGTCCGCGTGGCCGAGCACCGCGCAGAGCCGGCCGAGCGAGTCCAGCGCCTGGTCGACGGTGGCCGGTGCGGTCACCCACACCGGCACCCCGGCGGCCCGGAGCGCGGCGAGGTCCTCGTCCCGGTTCTCCTCGGCGTTGGCGACCACGAGGTCGGGCGCCAGGTCCAGCACCCGCCCGACGTCGGGCCACCTGGTGCCGCCCACCCGCGGGACGTCGAGCCCGGCGGGGTGGGTGCACCAGTCGGTCGCCCCCGCCAGCAGCCCGGCGTCGGTCGTGGCGATCGCCTCCGTCAGCGACGGCACCAGCGAGACGACCCGCCGCGGCGGCCGCCCGCGAAACGGGGTGCCGACGTCGTCGAGAGAGCACGGTGGCCCCGTCGAGGGGCTCACCCCGAGCCTGCGCAGGGTGAGGAGGACGGGGTCCTTTCAGACGTCGGTGATCCGGACACCCGCGTGGACCTTGTACCGGCGGTTGACCGACACCAGGTTGATCGTCAGCGCCTCGACCTGGCGGGCGTTGCGGAGCCGGCCGGCGTAGATGCCGCGCATCCCCGGCAGCCGGCCGGCCAGCGCCTGCACGGTGTCCATCGACGCCCGGTCGTCACCGACCACCATGACGTCGCCGTCGATGGTGGGCCGGGAGAGGTCCTCGAGCAGCTTGGCCGACAGGTGGTGGAAGGCACCGACCACGTGCGAGTCGGGCAGCAGCGCGGCCGCCTGCTGGGCGGCGCTGCCCTCCTCGACGTCGAGCACGTAGGCGCCGAGCTCGTCGAAGCCCATGGGCACGACGCAGTCGACGACGATCTTCCCGGCCAGCGGGGTGGCGAGCTCGGCGAGCGTCGCGGCGTGCCCGGCGAAGGGGACGGCGACGATGACCAGGTCCGCCGCGCCCGCGACGTCGACGTTCGAGCCACCGGTCACCGACACCTCGCCGCCGCCGGCCACCGTCGCGGCGCGCTCGGCGACCTCGGCGGCCACCTCGGCCGCGCGCTCGGCGTCGCGGGAGCCGAGCAGCACCCGCTGCCCCTGGGCGGCCAGCCGTACGGCCAGCCCCCGCCCCTGCGGCCCGGTGCCGCCCAGCACACCCACGACCAGTTCCTCGACCGCGCGACCGTCCGTCACGTCCACCCCTTCCGCGGCGCCGGACGACCCGGCGGCTGGCACCGATCATGCCTGGCCCCGGGACCGGAGGTCAGCGCTCCTCCCAGGCGCGGTCCTCCTCGTCGAGCTGCTCGTTGCGCTCGGCGACGGAGGCGAGTGCGTTCTCCGCCTCCTCGCGGGTCTCGTACGGGCCGAGCCGGTGCCGCTCGGCGCACCCGTCGCGCGGCTCGACGGTGCGGTGCTTGAGGCAGTAGAACCAGGGCCCCGTGCTCATGCACGACCTCCTTCGCTCGTCGGACCCCACCAGCCTTCCACCGGTCGCGCGGACCCGCTCGGACGGCGGCGGGGCGGCGGACGCGATCCCCTCGGTCACCCGGACGGGCACCTGTCGGTGACGGGGCAGGAACAGGGGGTGCCGGAACACCGGTCCGTACGGCATCCTGCACCGGTGACCGGCCCGGACGAGCGCGCCCCTGACCTGGCCACTCCCTCTCCGGAGCCCCTCGACCCGTCCGGCCACGAGCACCGCCTCGCCGCCCTGACCATCGCGGTGCTGCTGGCCACCGGCGCCCTCATGGGCTCGGTCAACCTCGTCGTGGACGGCGTGCTGCGCGAGGGCCCTGCGCGGTGGTCCTACGCCGGCACGATGCTGCTCCTGCTCGCCATCGCCGCCTCGCTCGTCGCGCGCGGCCGGCTCGGCCACGGGCACACCCTCGCCCTGGTCCTGCTGGGCGACCTGGTCTACCTCGTCGTCGTGCTCTGCATCGAGGACCCGCTGCGCTACGCCACCCCGCTCATGCTGCTGTTCCCCGCCCTCGCGGCCGGCTGGTTCCTGCGGCCGCGGGCGCTCACCCTGCACATGGCCGTGACCACCGTGGTGTGCGTGGCGGCGCTGTGGCCCAGCTACGACAGCGCGGCCGCCCTCGGCGTCCAGGCCGGGGTCAGCGCCTGCACGCTCAACGGCGCGGCCACCTCGGTCTACCTGCTGCGCCGCCGCGTGCAGCGCCTGCTGGCCGAGACCGAGACGCTGACCCGGCTGGACCCGCTCACCGGCCTGCACAACCGCCGCTACCTCGTCGAGCAGGCCGACCGCCTCTGGCGGCAGGCGCGGCGCGACGGCACCCGCGTGTGCGCGATGGTCCTGGACCTCGACCACTTCAAGCGGCTCAACGACGAGTTCGGGCACGCCGTCGGCGACGCCGTCCTCAACGCCGTGGCGGCGTCCCTCACCGCCGCCGTCCGCCCGGCCGACGTGCTCGCCCGCATCGGGGGGGAGGAGCTGGTGGTCCTGGGTTCGGTGAGCGACGCCGCGGAGGCCGGCCTGCTGGCCGAGCGGCTGCGGGCGGCCGTGGCCCGGGGGCAGGGCGCCGGCGGGCACGGGGTCACCGCCTCGATCGGCCTCGCCGTCACCCGGCCGGCCGACGGCGAGGACCCCGTCGCGGCGCTCTGGCGGCTGGTCGACGAGGCCGACGGCGCGATGTACCGGGCCAAGCAGGAGGGCCGGGACCGGGTGGCCACCGCCGGGGTGCCGCGAGCCCGCAGCCCCCGCGCGGAGGAGACCAGCTCCTAGGCCGGGGCCCGCGGCGGGCCGCTCGACCGGTGCATCCGGCGGGTTTCTGCTTCGCTAGGGGGCATGTCGCTCGTCGCGCCCGGCCCGACGCGCACGGTGCCGCCCCCGCTGCGCGTGCAGGCCGACGTGCGCGACCGGTGGCTGACCCAGCGGCTGCTCGACGTCCTCCCCGGCCTGATGGACCGGGCGGGCATCGACCTGTGGATCGTCGCCGGCCGCGAGTACAACGAGGACCCGGTGCTGGCCACGCTGCTGCCGGCGTCCTGGTTGTCCGCCCGTCGGCGCACCATCCTGCTGCTGCACCGCAGCGACGACGGCGTCACCCCCGCGGCGGTCTCCCGCTACCCGGTGGGCCAGTTCCTGCCCGCGTGGACCACCGGCGAGGGCGCGGGGGGCGGCCAGTGGGCGGAGGTCCGCCGGTTCGTGGAGCAGGCCGACCCGCGCCGCATCGGCATCGACGTCTCCGAGGACTTCGCGCTCGCCGACGGCCTCTCCCACACCGAGCACCGGCTGCTCACCGAGGCGCTGGGCCCGTACGCCGAGCGGCTGGTCTCGGCCGAGCGGCTGGCGGTGAGCTGGCTGGAGACGCGACTGCCGGAGGAGATCGACGCGCTCCGCGGGATGAACCTGCTGGCGCACCAGGTCATCGCGGAGGCGTTCTCCCCCGCCGTCGTCCGGGTCGGCGAGACCACCGCCCTCGACGTGGCGTGGTGGATCCGCCAGCGCCTGCACGACCTGGGCGTGGAGCCCTGGTTCCAGCCCTCGGTGCTGCTGCAGCGGGCCGGGGTGCCGCTGGCCGAGGAGGGCGGCACGCTGCTGCCCGCCGTCCCCGCGGACGCGGAGGTGCTCCCCGGCGACCTCCTGCACTGCGACGTCGGCCTGAGCTGCCTGGGCCTGCGCACCGACACCCAGCGCAACGCCTACGTCCTGCGCCCCGGCGAGACCGACGCACCGGCCGGGCTGCGGGCCGCCCTGGCGGCGGCGAACCGGCTGCAGGACCTCACCACGGCCGCGCTCGTGCCCGGGCGGACCGGCAACGAGGTGCTCGCCGCCGCCCGTGCCGCGGCGGCCGACGAGGGCCTCGACGGGGACGTCTACTCCCACCCGATCGGCTACCACGGGCACGGCGCCGGCCCGGCGATCGGTCAGTGGGACCAGCAGCAGGGCGTGCCCGGCGCCGGCGACCACCCGGTGCACCTCGACACGGCCTACGCCCTGGAGCTCGCGGTGCGCCGGACGGTGCCCGAGTGGGGCGGCCAGTGCGTCCGGCTGGGCCTGGAGGAGGGCATCGCGCTCACCGGGGACGGCGTCGAGTACCTCGACGGCCGGCAGACCGGCTTCCTGCTCATCGGCTGAGGTCGCGCCGCCCCACCCGCGGGCGGGGGCGGCACGACGGGGCGCTACTTCTTGCGGGAGTTCGCCGTCTTCTTGTCGTTCGCCTTCTGGATGGCGTCGACGAGTTCCTTCTTCTTCATCTTCGACCGGCCGGAGACGTCGAGCTTCTTGGCCAGGTCCATCAGGTGCGACTTGGAGGCGTTGGCGTCCACGCCGCCCTTGGTCTGCTTACCCGTCCCCCGGCCGCCCGCGGCCTGCGCGTCGGAGGGGCCCTTCTTGCCGCCCTCCTTCTTCTCCCAGTGGTCGCCGACCTTCTCGAACGAGTGCTTCACCGCGGCCCACGCCGTCCGCGCCGCGCGCTCCTCGTCGTCGTACTCGTCGACCGCCGAGTCGTAGGCCTTCGTGTAGGTCCGCTGCGCCTTCTTCGGCGACCGCTGCAGGGTGCTCGGCAGCTCCGACTGCTTGGCGTCGCCCTTCTTCGTCGTCTTCGCCATCGTGATCTCCTCTCGGGTCGGCCCCGGCCCTACCCAGGGGGACGGAGATGATCACCTGGCCGGGCCGGCGCCGCCCGGACGCCGACCGGGCGGCCGCTCCCGGTGGAGGAGCGACCGCCCGGCGTTCAGGCGGGTCCGGCGAGCCGGACCGGGCGGATCACCGGCCGGACGCCTCCGCGAGCGTCTCGTGCAGGGCCCAGTACGCGGGCTTGCGCTCGTAGTCCTCGAACATCACCGTCGCCGCACCCTGGCCGGGCGAGAAGCTCGGCACCCACGAGTACTTGTCGTTGAAGCCCCAGATGGTGAACGAGTTGCACTCGTCCACCGACAGGCATGCCTCGAGGACACCCTGGTAGGTGTCGGCCTGCTCGGCGAGCTGCTCCGCGGTGGGCACCCCGTCCTCGGGGAGGGTGAAGCGGACGTCGAGCTCGGTCACCGCCGTCTCCAGCCCCAGGTCGTCGAAGCGCTGCATGTTCTCGTCGAGGGTCTCCGGGAAGGGGAACTGCAGGTCCAGGTGGGCCTGGAAGGCGAACCCGTGCAGCGGGACGCCCTCGGCGAGCAGCTGCTGCGCGAGCTCGTAGTACGCGTCGCTCTTCGGGCCGATGTCCTCGACGGCGTAGTCGTTGAGGAACAGCTTGGCCTCCGGGTCCGCCTCGTGCGCCCAGCGGAACGCGTCGGCGATGATGCCGGGGCCGAGGCGTTCGATGAAGACGTTGGCCGTCGCGCCGGTCGAACCGTCCCGCAGCCGCACGCCGCCGTCGTCCCAGGTGTCGGCGAAGATCTCGTTGGCGACGTCCCACTGGTCGATGCGGCCCTTGTACCGGCCGACCACCGTCCGGATGTGCTCCTCGAGGATGGCTCGGAGCTCCTCGTCGGTGTAGTCGCCCTCGGTCACCCACTCGGCCAGCTGGCTGTGCCAGAGCAGGGTGTGCCCGCGGACCTCCTGCCCGTGCCGCTCGGCGAACGCGACGATCGCGTCCGCGGGACCGAAGTTGTAGACCCCTGGCTCGGGGTGGATGAACTCCCACTTCATCTGGTTCTCGGGCGACACCGAGTCGAACTCCGTGGCCAGGACCTTGCGGTACCGGGGGTCGCGGGTGAACGGGTCGGGGTAGTCCGCCTCCTCGTGGTGCCCGCCGCCGGCCACCGCGGTCCCGATGACCAGGTCGTCGGGGGTGACGGTGCGCAGGCCGTTGCGGATGGCCGGACCGGAGGACCGGTCCTCCTGGGCCTGGGCCGACGGGGCCGCCTGGTCCTGCGGTGCTGCCGAGGCGGGCAGGACCGCGGTGGAGAGCGCGACCGGGACCAGGGCCACGCCGACCGCGCAGCGGGTTGCCACCCGCGAACCGAACCTCACAGAGCGCATGCTGTGCCTTCCCTCGAGACGTCGGAGCGACTTCCGAAAGTTTCCGGAAGCCGGAGCCCGGACGTTACGTAGGTCACATCCGGCCGTCAACACGAGCCGGGGACGGAGCCCGGACGCCGCTCCTCGCCCGTAGGGAGGAGGTCTCCCGCGCGCCCGCCCGGCGCCGCGCCGCCCGCCGTAGGCTGGCCGCTCCGACCAGGAGGAGGTCCGTTGGCCGACGAGCAGACCGGCGCGGTGACCATCGCGGCGATCGCCGCGGCGGCGGGTGTGTCGGTCCCGACGGTCTCGCGCGTCCTGAACGGGCGGGGGGACGTGGCCCCGCGGACCCGCGAGCGCGTGGAGCAGCTGCTCCGCGACAGCGGGTACCAGCGCCGGGGCGGCCGGGCCCGCACCCGCGCGCGGCTGGTCGACCTGGTGTTCAACGACCTCGACAGCCCGTGGGCGCTGGAGATCATCCGCGGGGTGGAGGACGTCGCCCACGCGGCCGGCGTCGGCACCGTGGTCACGGCGATCCACCGCCGGGCCAGCGCCACCCGCGGCTGGCTGGACAACCTCGGCGCCCGGGCCAGCGACGGCGCCATCCTGGTCACCAGCGAGCTGGACCCCGAGCTCGCCGCCGAGCTGCGCGGGCTGCAGGTCCCCGCCGTCGTCGTCGACCCGGCCGGCGTCCCGGGCCTGGACGTGCCGACCATCGGCGCCACCAACTGGGCCGGCGGCCTCAGCGCCACCGAGCACCTCACGGGGCTCGGTCACCGGCGGGTCGCCTTCGTCGCCGGCACCCCCGACCTGTGGGCCAGCCGGGCGCGGCTGGCCGGGTACCGCGCGGGCCTGGAGGCTGCCGGGCTGCCGTTCGACGCCGCCCTGGTGGTCGAGGGCGATTTCGGCTACGCCTCCGGGGCCCGCGCGGCCGACCGCCTGCTGACCCTGCCCGACCCGCCCAGCGCCGTCTTCGCGGCCAACGACCAGATGGCGCTGGGGGTCTACGAAGGCGTCCGGCGCCGGGGCATGCGGGTGCCCGACGACGTCAGCGTCGTCGGCTTCGACGACCTCCCGGAGGCCCGCTGGTCCTCCCCGCCGCTCACGACGGTGCACCAGCCGCTCGCCGAGATGGGCGTGCTGGCGGCCCGGACGGTGCTGCGCCTGGTGGACGGCGAGACCGTCGAGAGCCCGCGGCTGGAGCTGGCCACGCGGCTCGTCGTCCGCGACAGCACCGGCCCGGTCGCCGCCGCGCGCGGCGGGCTCGACGACCTCCGCGGAGCCCCTCCGCGCCGGTAGGTTCCGCCCGTGGACACGAGCACCTTCTGGACGCTGGTCGAGGACACCCGCGCGGAGGCGGTCGAGACCGCGAAGGACTCGGTGGTCGCCGAGCACGTCGAGACGCTCACGGCGGCGCTCGAGGAGCTCTCCGACGACGACGTCCTCGGCTTCTACCGGCAGCTGATGGCCGCCCGCGCCCGCGCCAACCGCTGGGACCTCTGGGCCGCGGCGCACGTCGCCCTCGGCGGGGCGAGCGACGACACCTTCCTCGACTTCCGGAACTGGCTGATCAGCCACGGCCGGGAGGCCTACGAGCGGGTGCTGGCCGACCCCGACGCCCTGGTCGACCTCGAGTGGGACGAGGACGAGGACGACTTCGGCTGCGCCGAGGAGTGGGCCTACGCACCGCTCGAGGTGCTGGACGACCGCGGCTACGCCGAGGAGGACCTCGACCCCGGCCCCGACGAGGTCGACGACCAGTTCGGCGAACCCGCCGGCGAGCCGTTCCCGGAGGACGACGACGAGTGGTTCGCCGCCCGGTTCCCCCGGCTGTGGGCCGCCTACGGCCAGGTCTAGCCGGCCTCCGCCTCCAGGTACCGCGTCCAGTGCGCCCGCTCGGCGTCGGTCATCGGCCGGCTGGCGTTCGCGGCGAAGTCGAACACGACCAGCACGCAGTCGGCGCGGATGGCGACCTCGCCGTCCTGCACCAGCTCCTGCCGGACGGTGAAGGACTTCGTCCCCAGCCGGGTCACCCAGCTCTGCACGCAGAGCTCCTCGCCGACCCGGTAGTAGAGCTGGCGCAGGTAGTCGACCTCCAGGCGGGCCAGGATCAGCCCGCCGCCGGCGTGGTCGTCCCCGATCGCCAGCCGCGCGTCCTCCAGGAGGGCCAGCGCGCGGGCGTGGTTGACGTGGCCCAGCATGTCGGGGTCCGACCAGCGCAGCCGGACCGGGTGCTCGTGGCGCACGTCAGGGCAGGTCCGCGGTCTCGGCGGACTGCCGGTGCGCGCCCTGGGCGTCGTCCGGGTCGGGGTGGACCGTCCGCTCCTCCGACTCGGCGAGGATGACCTCCGCGGCGACCTCCTCCATGCCGCTGCCGCGGAGGCCCTCCTCCTCCGGCAGCAGCTGCGACCGCGTCTCCACGTTGTCCTCGGTGACGTTGTCCAGCGCCTCCGGGCTCGGCTTCTTCTGCGTCGTCACGTCAGAACCGCTGCTGCTCGGTGCCGAGCCCGAGCGCCTCGGCGACCTCCTGGACGTTCTCGAACTGCCGGCCGGCGGGCAGCCGCTGCAGGTCCGACAGGACCCGGTCGGTGCCACCGCCCTCCTGCGCCTTGGCGATCAGCTGCTCGCGGTCGGCCGGCCACACCTCCTTGCCGAGGGCCTCGGCGAGCGCGGCGCGGCGCTCGATGCTGCCCTGGTCGGTGCCGGGGGCGGTGGCTGCCTGGTGCGGATCGGTCACGGTGGTCTCCTCGGTCGTGGGGGCGCCGGTCAGCTGCCGGCGTCGGTGGAGGCGTCGGTGTAACGGAGGATCGCGGCGACCGGCCCGTCGCCGGGCAGGGCCGCCGCGGGGACGACGAGGACGCCGGCCGCGCTGGCGACCGCCGCCTCCAGCAGCGCCGAACCGGCGGGGACGACCTCGCCGTGCACCCCGAGCGCGTCCATGTCCTGCTGCTTGACGCCGAGCTCCAGCGGGCTGCCGCCCACCAGCAGGGTCGCGTCGGCGTCCTGCTCGTCGGTGATCAGGAGGGTCTCCACCTGCCCCTTGCGCAGCGCCTCGACGACGGCCGGGGTGCCGGTGACGGCCAGCCCGTGCGCGCCGGCCGCCTGCACCTGGTCGACGGCGGTGGCGATGTCGCGCGCCTCGTGCTCGGCGACCAGTTCCTTCGTGCGCCGGTCGATGGGCTCGCGGTCGGCCCCCGCGGCGCGCCCGCCCTCCTCCATGGAGACGACGAGGTCCGACCACGAGGCGTGCGCCTTGTCGCCCAGGATCTGGCGGGCACGGACGTCGCCGGCGAGCAGGACGAACCGCAGCGGGAGTCGGCGGTTGAAGGAGTCGATCTCGTCGGCGACCTGGCCGGCGTTCTCCTCCCACTGGTTCTCGGCGGTGTGCATGTAGGTGTTGTGCGCCCAGCCGCCGACCTTGACCTTGCGCATGTGGAAGGTGTCGCCCTCCACCTGCCGCTCCTCGTCCGGCTGACCCGCGAGCCCGGCGACGGTGATGTCGGCCCCGACGCGGTCGGCGACGACCACGGCGTGCGGTACCCGGCCGGCCAGCTGGCGCAGCACCGGGAGCAGGTCCGGGTGGGCCGACCACTCGGCGGTCTCGCGGGCGGGGGCGTCGGCCAGCACCTCGTCCAGCACGACGGTGCCGTCGGCGGCGGCGACGACGGCGCGGCCCCGCAGCGTGCCGGCCTCACCGCCCTCGTTGCCCTCGAGCAGCCGGCTGCGCACGGCCTCCACGACCGTCTCCGGCGCCCCCTGCTCGGTCAGCTTCTCGCTCAGCGCGCGCACCCGGAGCTCGAGCTCGGTGTCGGCGGACTCGGTGGTGTGCGTGACGTCGGCGCAGACCGTGGCGTAGGGCCCAGCGGCGGCGAACACCGGCTCCAGGAAGGACACGTCCATGTCGGGGGGACAACTCCTCGGTCGATCGGGGGTGTTCGGTGGGCGGGGCGGCGTGGGCCGCACTCCCGCCGTCGCCGCCTACCCACCGACCGGGCGCTCACACCCCGTGTCGATCGCGGAGGACGGGGTAGGCGGTCGGGCGACACGGAACCGCAGAGAGGACGAGGGATGACCGAGCACGACCAGCTGCCCCTGCCCGACTACGACCACCTGCCCGTGGAGGGGCTGGCTTCGCGGATCCGGACGCTCGACGCCCAGGGTCTGGAGACCCTGCTGGAGTACGAGCGCGCCCACGCCGACCGCGTGCAGGTGGTCACGATCATGGAGAACCGGCTCCAGTCGCTCCGCGAGGGCGCCCAGCCCTCGGGCGGCGACCCCGCCGCGCCGGCGGCCGACGACCCGTCGCACGCCGCGGGCGGGTCGAAGGTCTCCGAGGCGACCACCGGCCCGGCGATGAACCCGCCGTCGCAGGGCGACCCCACCAACCCCGCCCAGCCCCGCTCCACCGGCTGAGCACGCACCGTCGTCCTCCGGACGACACCGCGGCCGATGGCCGTTCCCCGGCGATGTGGGAGCCGTGTCGTCGTCCCCGCGCGCCGTCCGGAGGACGACGAGGTCTCATTCGCTGAACGTCGCCACGATGTCCATGACGGCGGGGCCGAGCAGCACGATGAACAGCGTCGGCAGGATGCACAGGATCAGCGGGAAGATCACCTTCACCGGGATCTGCATGGCCTTCTCCTCGGCCCGCTGACGCCGCTTGAGCCGCATCTCCGCGGCCTGGGTGCGCAGCACGTCGGCGATCGACACGCCGTACTGGTCGGCCTGCACGACGGCCCGGATGAACCGGCGCAGGTCGGGCACGCCGGTCCGCTCGGCCAGGGCCAGGTAGGCGTCGCGCCGTGGCTGGCCGACGGCGATGTCCTGCAGGGTGCGCACCAGCTCCTCAGCGAGCGCCCCCTTGCCGTTGCTGCCCGCCCGCGCCATGGCCGCCTCGAACCCGAGCCCCGCCTCGACCGCGATGGTCATCTGGTCGAGGGTGTCGGCGAGCTCGAGCGCGATGGCCTCCCGGCGCTCCTGCCCCCGGCTGTGCAGCAGCAGCTCCGGCAGGAAGTAGGCGACCAGCGTCGACACGACCGCGACCAGGCCGGTGAGCACCCCGGGCGTGGACGTGGCGATCAGCAGCCCGAGCGCACCGGCGATCACCCCGAGCACGAGCTTGGCCGCCACCAGCCGCGGCACCGGCCAGGCCGCCGGTCGGCCGGCGGTGGCCGCGAGCCGGTCCAGCCGCCTGACCGTCCCCCGCGGGGTCAGCCCGCGGGCGAGGCGGGCCAGCGCACCGGGACCGGTCCGGACGGCGGTGGGCCCCTCCGTCGGGAGGCCCCGCAGCAGGTTGGCGCGCGCCTGCACCGTGGCGACGGGGGCGCGGCCGAGCAGGGCCCAGCCCAGCAGCGGCACGGCGGCGCAGACGCCGACGGCGGCGAGCAGGACGGCAACGGGGAGGCCGCTCATCAGAACCTGATCGCCACGGTCTTCTTGAGCCACAGGCCACCGGCCAGCAGCATGAGCGCCGCCGCGGCGAGCATGCCGTAGCCGACGAGGCTCTCGGTGAACTTCGCCAGGTAGCCGGGGTTGGTGAGCGAGATGAACCCGGTCACGCCGAACGGCAGGGCCATGAGCACGACGGCCGAGAGCTTGCCCTCCGCCGAGAGCGCCTTGACCTGCCGGCGGATGGCGTTGCGCTCGCGGATCGTGTTGCCGACCGCGTCCAGCACCTCGGCCAGGTTGCCCCCGACCTCCCGGTGGATGGCGATCGCCTGGGCCACCCAGGTGAAGTCGTCGCTGCCCATGCGCTCGGCGACGTCGTCGAGCGCCTCGGCGAGGTCCCGGCCCACCCGCGTCTCGTTGACGATGCGGGCGAACTCCTCCGACGTCGGCGCCTCGGCCTCCTGCGAGACGGAATCGACCGCGCGGAGGAGGCTGTGCCCGGCGCGCAGGCTGCTCGACATCAGCTGCAGCGAGTCGTCCAGCTGGTCGGCGAAGGCGGCCTGGCGACGGCCGGCGCGGAAGCCGATCAGCAGCTTGGCGCCGAACGGGACCGCGACCACGAGCAGCAGCGCGAGCAGCGGGCCGCCGAGCAGCCCACCGGTCAGCGCGCCCAGCACGGTGGTCGACCCGACGGCGAGGACGAGGTTCGGCAGCGTCACCGACATGCCGGCCCGCTCGAGGGCGGCGGCGCCCGCGGCCAGCCGTCCGCGCCTGACCAGCACCTTCTCGACCGCGGCGCCGGCCACCGCGCCCGCGCCGAGCAGCGGCGAGGCCGGCGGCGCGACCGACGGGTCCAGCCGGGTCAGCGGCACCCGCGCGGGGCCCGCCGGGACCACGACGAACGCCAGGATCAGCAGGGCCGCGGCGATCGCACCGACGCCGGCGACGAGCAGGACGCCGGACACCGTCACCACCGCCCCGCGCCGGCGGGCTCGGCGGCGCCGAACACCCGCGGCGAGAGGCGGATGCCGAGCTCGTCGAAGCGGTCGGTGAAGCGTGGGCGCACCCCGGTCGGCACCGGCTTGCCGAGGAAGCGGCCCGCGGCGTCCACACCGGCGGAGTAGTCGAACAGGAACGCGTCCTGCAGCGTGACCGTGTCGCCCTCCATCCCCTGGACCTCGGTCACGTGGGTGACCCGGCGGGTGCCGTCGCGCAGCCGGGTGAGCTGCACGACGACGTCGACGGCGGAGGCGATCTGCTCGCGGATGGCCCGCAGCGGCAGGTCCATGCCGGCCATGAGCACCAGCGTCTCCAGGCGCGCGATGGCGTCGCGGGGCGAGTTGGCGTGCACCGTCGACAGCGAGCCGTCGTGGCCGGTGTTCATCGCCTGCAGCATGTCGAGGGACTCGCCGCCGCGGCACTCCCCCACCACGATCCGGTCGGGCCGCATGCGCAGCGAGTTCCGCACCAGGTCGCGGATGGTGATCGCACCCTTGCCCTCGATGTTGGGCGGGCGCGACTCCAGCCGGACCACGTGCTCCTGCTGGAGCTGCAGCTCGACGGCGTCCTCGATCGTCACGATCCGCTCGCCGTCGGGGATGAACGACGACAGCACGTTGAGCAGCGTCGTCTTCCCGGTGCCGGTGCCGCCGGAGACGATGACGTTCAGCCGCGCCTCGACGCAGGCGTGCAGCAGCTCGGCCATCTCCGGCGAGAGGGTGCCGAAGCCGATCAGGTCGGTGACGGTGAACGGGTCCTTGGAGAACTTGCGGATGGTCAGCGTCGACCCGCTGAACGCCAGCGGCGGGATGATCGCGTTGACGCGCGAGCCGTCCGCCAGACGGGCGTCGACCAGGGGCGAGGACTCGTCGATCCGCCGCCCGACGCGGGAGACGATCCGGTCGATCACCCGGCGCAGGTGCTCCTCGGAGGTGAACCGGGTCGCGGTGCGCTGCAGCTTGCCGCCGCGTTCCACGTAGATGGCCTCGGGCCCGTTGACCATGATCTCGCTGACGGCGTCGTCGTCGAGCAGCCGCTGCAGCGGGCCGTAGCCGAGCACGTCGTCGGCGAGCTCGGCGGTGAGCCGCTGCCGCTCCTCGGTGCTGAGCGGGACGTTCTCCTCCTCGACGACCTCGTCGAGCTCCTTCAGGACCACCGCGCGGAGCTGGTCCTCGGCCATCGAGGGGTCGTTCATCCGGCTGCCCATGCGCTCGAACAGCGCCTTGCCGACGCGGTCCTTGAGCCGGCTCAGGGCGTCGGTCGGCGGCGGGGTCGGGGCCGAGGCCGGGCCGGCGGCCGGCACCGGGCGCACGGCCACCGGGACCGGGGCGGCGGTGACCGGCCGGGGCTCCCCGCGGGCGGCCTCCAGCCGCTGCGCGAGGTTCACGACGCCGCCCGGTGCTTGGCCCGGTAGCGCCCGGCCTTCATCAACGGCGTCGCGGAGAAGCGCGACACCAGCCGGCGCAGCTCGCGGACCATCGGGTCACGGCGGCTCCCGCTCTCCAGGATCGGCACCCCCTGGTTGGTGCTGGCGGGCACCGCCTTGGACCGCGGCAGGACGACGTCGACCCCGGTGCCGATCGTGGTCTCGACATCACGGACGGAGAGCCCGCCCTTCGGGTCGGCGAAGTTCATGACGACGTGCCGCCCGGCGGGGATCATGCACAGCTCGCGGAGCACGTCCATCTCCTTGCGCAGACCGCGCACGCCGGGCACGTCCATGCTCGAGAGCATGACGACGTCGGAGGCGCGGTCCAGCGCCGCCAGCGTCTGCTCGGACAGCCCCGGCGCGGTGTCGACGACGACGTAGCGGAACTCGCGGGCCAGCGAGGCGAGCAGCCGGCTGACGTCCTCGCCGGTGATCGAGTCGCCGGCGGCGGGCGAGTCCGACCCGCAGACGGCGTACAGCCCGCTGGGGTGCTGGGTGAGGAAGGTCTTGAGGACCATCGTGTCCTCGCTGGCCGGGCCGTGGACGGCGTCGGGCAGCGTGTACTCGGGCACCAGGCTCAGCGCCGAGGCGACGTCCCCGAACTGCACGTCGAGGTCGACGAGCACCGTCGACTGCGGCGCGGCCGCCGTCAGCCCGATGGCCAGGTTGGTCGAGACGGTCGTCTTGCCCACCCCGCCCTTGGGCGAGGCGATGGTGATGACCCGGCCCGCGTAGCGGTCGGTCTCGGCGACCGGCCGCAGCACCCTGCGGCGACCCGCCGCGGCGTGCCCGGCGCGCTCGATCGCCGCGGCGATCTCCGCCACCTCGGCGTCGGGCGGGAGCAGGTCGCGGATGCCGGCGCGCATCGCCGAGCGCCACATGTCCGGCGACGGCTCGGCGATCAGGACCACGGTGATGCCCGGGCTCTGCACGTCGAGCCGGCCGGCGAGGGTGAGCACCTCGGGCGCCGGCGCGTGCGGGCCGACGAGCAGCACGTCGGGCAGTTCGTCGTCGACGAGCTGCTCGAACAGCCGGGCCGGGTCGCTGGGCAGCCGACCGGGCGGCAGCACCTGCAGGTCGCCGCCGGTGGCCTCCTTCACCCGCAGGACCAGGTCCTCCCCCGCTCCCGCCAGGACGACGCGGCTCATGAGTAGGCCTTTCCGTAGATGGTGTCCGGCGTCAGCACCGCGGTGCGGGAGACGTCGGGGGCGGCCGGTTCGAGCGAGAGCCAGACGGTGCCGTGCTCGGCGCCGAAGACGATCGCCTCGGCCTGGGCGGCGGTGACGGCGAAGGTCACCATGAGGCTGCCCGAGGGGACGGGCGCGGCCACGGTCGTGGTCCCGTCCGCGGGGGCGGCCGGCGGGGCGGGCGCCCCCTGCACCTGGGTGACCAGCACCTCGTGCAGGACGGCGTGGGTGGTGCCCGCCCCCGTCATGGAGACGAACACCCCGACGGTGTCGCCGGCCGCCAGCCGCCCGCCGACCGCGCGCTGCGGCTCCAGGACGATGCTGACCTCCTGCAGGCCCTCGGGCACGGGCACCGTGCCGGGCGCCTGCAGGTCCCCGGGCCGCTCGAACCGGCTGTCGAGGAGCTGCTCGCCGGGCGCGAGGTCGACGGTGGCGACCCGGTCGGCGAGCGAGGCGAGGTCGGTGACCCGGCCCGGCAGCGCCGCCTTGGCCGGCAGGAGCTCGGTGCCCACGAGCTCGGCGAGCGCGCTGCCCGGGGTGCCGGCCGGGATGGGGGCCTCGGCCACGAGCACCGTCACCGCCTGCACCCCGGCGAGGGCGCGGCTCTCGGCGCCGCGCACGTAGCCGACCAGGACCGCGGTGCCGGCCACGACGAGCGCGAGGGCCGCGACGGCGGCCAGGAATCGACGTCTCACGAGTGGGCGCCCCTATCGGATCAGTCGGAGGATCGAGGCGCCCGTCTGCGGCGCGTCCGGTGAGTAGTTCCAGTCGTCGGAGAGCTCGACGAAGCGGGTGTAGTAACCGGTGACGCACCGGTCGCTGGAGTTGGTGCCGGGCCCGCACACCTTGTTGCCGCTCTTGACCGAGCCGTTGACGGCGTAGCCGGTGAGCGTGAAGGCGGCGTAGCCGTAGACGCGGTACCAGCCGTTGCTGCCGCCCTCGCCGAACTGGTCGAAGAGCGGGAGCAGCACCGTGCGACCCAGCCAGCCCTGCAGGTCGGCCTCGGAGCAGCCCTGGGGCAGGGAGACGCCGGTGTCGGAGTTCAGCCGTTGCCCGATCGCGGAGGTGGCGTGGCAGCGGCCCTGGTCGGGCACGACCCACCCGAAGCCGCCGGGGACGAAGTTCCCCGACGGGCCGGTGCAGCCGCCGACGTCGTCGGACTTGCTGAACATGATCGTCTGCAGCGTCTCGGTGGACGGCAGCCCGCCGCCGGTCTGCGCCTTGAACGAGCACCAGGAGAAGGTCAGCGGCAGCACGGCGGTGCCCTGGCTGGGCGCCCCCCAGCCGACGGTCGCGGTGGCCGAGACCTGGCTGCTGTCGTGCCCGATGACCGGCGCGAACCAGTGCTCCTTGGGCGCGGACCCGGTGACGGTCACGCTGAGCGGATCGCCGCTGAGGACGGGCTCGGCGGCGGTTCCCGTGGGGTCGTTGTGGCTGATCAGCTGCTGCGCCGTCGCCAGCATGTCGCCGCAGTTGCCGCGCGAGCAGTCCTGGGCGACGGCGATGGCGGCGGCGTCGGCCGCCACCTGGAGCCGCGCCCGCTCGGCGTACAGCGCGCCGATGTCGACGGCGATGGCCGCGAAGCCGAGGAGCGGGACGAGGACGAGGGCGAAGACGACGGAGGTGGCGCCGCGCTCGCCGTCGCGCCGGCGGGTCAACCGTTGCACCGCATGACCCCCGTTCCGGTCAGTTCGATGGCGGAGCCGAAGAAGTCCGTCAGGTAGGGCATCGGGTAGGTGATGGTGAGGCGGACGGCGGTGTCGCCGGCGCCGGTGGTGGGGCAGGTCTCCGCGGTGCCGCCGACGACCTCGATGCGGATCTGGTCGTCGGTGACCGCGGGGTCCAGCGAGGCCGCGGCGGTGCGCACCACGGCGCGGGCGTCGACCGGGTCGTTGCGGAGGGCCATGGCCCGGACGCCCTCGCGGGCGGCGGCCGAGAGCGTGCCCTGCACCTGGAAGGCGTGGCCGAACTCGGCGATGCCGATGAGCAGCACGAGCAGCAGCGGCACGATGAAGGCGAACTCGACCGCGGTCGCGCCGCGCTCGTCCTGACGACGTCGGTTCATCCCCGGCACCACCTCTCCTCGTGCGACGGCGCAGCGGCCCTCGGGGCGAGGGCCGCTGCGCCGGAACCGCTACGGCGTCGCGCAGCAGCGAGCGGTCAGGGGTTGGTGGTGGTCGTGCCGCCGGTGCCCGCGCCGCCGAGCTTGTCCTTGACCGTCGTGAAGAGCTCATTCAGCTCGGTGCCGAGCAGCGTGACGGCGCCGATGATGACGACGGCGATGAGGCCGACCATGAGGCCGTACTCGACGGCGGTGGCGCCCTTCTCCTCCCGGCGCAGGCGCTCCTGGGCGACCGCGACGAGGCTGGCGATGGTGGCGTAGGCGTTGATCACGTGCGCTCCCTGAGGTGTCGGCCGTCCGGCGGGATCGGCTGATCCGGCCTGTGCGGCTGCTGCGGGGAGTTGTCGTGAAGAACACGCCGAGGCTTGAGCACCGTTCACCCGATCCAGGGACCCCGGCCCGCCGTCCGGGGGACGGGCCGGGGTGGCAGCTCACGCTGCGTGAGCGGATCAGCCCAGGAGGGCGCCGCCCCAGCCCACCGCGAGGGCGGCCCCGGCGAGCATCGCCGGCCCGAACGGCAGCTCGCTCCGCCGGCCGACCCGCCGGGCCGCGAGCAGCACCAGCGCCACCGCGGCCTGCACGACGAAGCCCGCGACCGCACCCAGCAGCACCGCGTCCCACCCGAGCCAGCCCAGCGGGAGGCCGATCAGAGCGGCCAGCTTGACGTCGCCCATGCCGAGGCCGGCGGGCGAGACCAGCGCCATGACCAGGAAGCCGCAGAAGAGGACGGCGGCCGCCAGCCCGGCGCGCAGCAGCTGGTCCCAGGCCCCCTGCGCCGCCGCGGCGGCGAGGAGCAGGACTCCCGTGGTGGCGAACGCCGGCCCGGTCACGCGGTCGGGCAGCAGACGGTGCCGCAGGTCGACGAGCGCCAGGAGCACGCCCGCGCCGGTGGCGGCCAGGAACGCCGGCAGGGCCCATCCCGCCCCGAGCCGCCAGGCCACGAGGCCGAACAGCGTGGCCGTGAGCAGCTCGGTCAGCGGGAACGGCAGCGCCCGGCGGCGCGCCCGCTCCCCACCGTCCCAGGGGAAGGCCACGGCGAGCCGGTCGGCCACCGCCCCTGCGAGCAGGCCCAGCAGCCCGGACACCGCGACCGCCGCGGCGGTCACCGGCCGGGGGGCGGGGACTCGGGGATCACGGCGCACACCCTGGCACAGCCGGACCCGGACCCCGGGCAGGCGGTGCCGACGGCGAGCGGAGTGCCCGCCGGTGGGCCACACTCCGGACGTGACTGTGGACGAGGGCTCGACCCATCGCACCGCGGCGGTGTGGTCCTACCGGGGCCACGGCGTGCACGCCGCCCCGGGAGTGCACGAGTACGCGCTCGAGCTGGTCCGGCAGCAGCTGCCCGAGGGCGGCCGGATCCTCGAGGTGGGCGCCGGCTGCGGCGCGCTGGCGTGCCGGCTGATGGAGGCGGGGTTCGACGTCGTCCCCACCGACCTCGACCCGCCGCACGAGTGGATCCACCGCCTCGACCTCGACGACCCGCAGTGGACCGAGGCGACCCGCGGCCCCTTCGACATGGTGGTCTGCGTCGAGACGCTCGAGCACGTGGAGAACCCGCGGAAGGTGCTGCGCTCGATGCGGGCGCTGCTCGAGCCGGGCGGCAAGCTGCTGGTGAGCACGCCGAACGTCGGCCACCCGCACTCGCGCTTGAAGATGTTCCTGCGGGGCGCCCCGTTCATCTTCGGGCCGGGCCACTACTACCAGCCCGGCCACATCTCGATCCTCCCCGACTGGATGCTCGTCGAGCACATCCGGACGGCGGGGTTCGGCGACATCACCGTCACCAGCGGGGGCTCGACCTGGTACGTGGGCGCGCGGAAGGTGGCGCACCGGGTCGAGACGGCGCTGCTGTGGCTGATCGGGTTGCGGCCGCGCGCGGAGTCGGGCGAGGGCATCTGCACGTTCGTCACCGCCGTCGCCGAGTGACGCCGGCCGGGGGACGCGGACGCGTCCCCCGGCCCGCCGCTCAGACTCAGCCCCGGGTCAGCTGGAACACCGAGACGGTGCCGTCGTCCTCGTTGCTGGTGAGGAGCAGGTGCCCGCGCTTGACGGCCAGCAGGCCCTCGGGCGCCTCCCCCGTCGGCAGCACCTGCAGCAGCTCCGGCGCGGCCTCGTCGGCGAGGTCGTAGACCAGCACCGCGTGTCCCCGCTCCGAGCCGATGAAGGCGTAGGTCGTGCCGTGGAGCGCGGCCACCTCCACGCCCTCGAACTCCGCGCCCTTGTCGTCGCTGCGCCCGTCGGGGTAGCGGCCGGCGTCGGCCAGGGCCCGCTCGGCCGCCCCGCCGGACGTGCTCACGATCCCGCCCTCCGGGGAGAAGACCGTCCAGCCGCGGCCGCCACTGGGCTCCTCGGCCAGGTCGCCCTCGTCGGCGGTGACGAGGTTGCCCTCCGGTGTCCACTGGACGGCGTCGGGCTCGCGGGGTGCGGTGAACGCGTCGTCGAAGGCGGTCGTGCCGTCGTCGGCCGTGTCGGCGTCGGTGCGCGTCACGCTCCCCGCGGAGAAGGAGCCGACCACGGTGCCGGTGCGGAGGTCGACGAGGGCGACGGCGTTGTTCTCCTGGAGGGTCACCGCCGCCACGCCCTGGCGGTTGATGTCCACGTACTCCGGCTCCGGGTCCTCCGGGAACGCCGCGCCCTCGAGGCCGGTCAGCTCGACCCGGTCGACGGCCCAGCGGTCCGGCGTGCCGCGCAGGTCGACGACGGCGAGGAACCCGGCGGGCGCCTGCGGCAGCCCGCCCTCCACGCCGTCGACCTCGATCTCCTCGTCGCGCTGGTTCTCGATCGCGACCGCGGCCACGGCACCGCCGGGGCCGAGCGCGATCGAGTCGGGCTGCCCACCGAGGTCGATGCTCCGGACCACCGACCGGGTGCGCAGGTCGATGACCGCCAGCTCCCCCGACGGGTCGGTCAACGAGGTGCTGGTGTCGACGACGGCGAGCGCGTGCCGCCCGTCGCGGTGACGGTGACCGACGTCGGCTCGCCGTCGACCGGAACCGCGCCGATCGCGCGGGGCTCCGCGGGCCGGGTCAGGTCGACCAGGCCGACCTCGGCGGTGGCCGAGTCGGTGTACAGCAGCGTCCGGCCGTCTGGGGTGACGGCGAGGATCTCGGCGACCTCACCGCTCACCTCGAAGGTGGCCAGCTCGGCGAAGGCGGGTGCGGGGGGCGGCACCGCACCGGCCGGGGCGGCGGTGGCGGCGAGCAGCAGGGCGGCGGCCGGGAACGACGGGGCGAGAAGCCGGGCGCGGGATGGCACGGGGGTGCTCCTGGGGTCGAAGGACAGGTGGGGCCGACCCTGACCAGCGAAGACGACGCCCCGGCATCCGGCGGGCGGACCGCGGGTGACCGGCGTGCGACCAGCTCCAACGCACGTGCGCCCCCTGCCCGGCAGCCGGGCAGGGGGCGCACGAGGTGCCAGCGCTGGTTACGGCAGGAAGGTCACGTGCGGGTGGTCCATGTGATTGGCCGTGGGCGAGCCGCGGTCCTCCATGCCCTGCCAGGCCCACCCGGTCCACGTGCCGGCGATCCGCTGCTCCCAGATCACGTATTCCACGCCGAGCCGGGCCGCGTTGTCGATCACGTACTGGGCGACGGCGTCCCCCTTGGCGGAGTCGCTGTAGACCATGAAATCGGCCGCGAGGCCCGCGGTGGGGCTGTGGCCGGGACGGGTGAGCACCGTCCCGACGCCGTGCACCTCCGCGATCTCCTGGACGTCCGGGCGGACGTGCGCGTCCCACTGGTCGTAGGCCGCGGAGGTGGCCGCCGGAGCCGGGGCGGGCGCCGGAGCCGGGGCGGGCGCCGGAGCCGGAGCGGGCGCCGGAGCCGGAGCGGGCGCCGGGGCCGGGGCGGGCCGCTCGTCCCGGCTGGCCCGCTCGGGAACGACCCCGCCGCCGGTCAGGGCGAGCACCTGGCCGACGCGCAGGACGTTCGCGTCCGGACCGATGACGCCGAGGTTGAGGGCGTGCAGGTCCTGCCAGGTGGTGCCGTGCCGGGCGGCGATCTTGCCCAGCGTGTCGCCGGCGACCACCGTGTAGGAGGCTGCGGCGGGCGCGGGCGCCGCCGGCGCCGGTGCCGCACCGGAGCCGCCGATGGTGAGCACCTGCCCGACACGGAGCAGGTTGGGGTCGGCGCCGATGGTGTCGCGGTTGACGTCGTAGATGCTCTGCCACGTGGTGCCGTGGCCGGCCGCGAGCTTGCTGAGGGTGTCGCCGGGGTTGACCGCGTGCTGGCCGGTGTGCGCGGCCGCGGGGCTGATGGCCCCCATGGTGAGGGCCGATGCGGCGGCGAGGACGACGGCCGGGTAGGCCACGGCGGTCGTGGTGCGGTTGCGGGAGGGGCGCCGGTGACGCCCCACGGTGCGGGTGCTCTTGGGCATGGAGTGGTGAGCCTCTCGCCGCCTGCGGAGTTAGCTGTCGGGTTCGGGCGAGAGCTGCCCGGCCGCGCGAGGCGCGGCTTCACCCCGAGATCCCGGAGGACCACGAACGGTGGGTCCCCCGCCCTGCCCGTCGTGTTCGCTGCCGGGCGGCCGTGGGCAGGTTCGGCGGGCGGCCATCCGGGTCCGCCGGTCAGCGGACGATCGAAACGGTAGGCAGGGCCGTCGGCGAGCCAGAAGCTCGGATCGGGCCTTTTCGCGGACCCTCCGCGCAAAGGCACTCGGTGTCACCAGCCGTGCGCGCAGCGCCTCCGCTTCACCCGTTCGGGTGATGCCCCCGGACGCCGGCGCGCGAGGGCGACGGACGAGTCGGCCTGTACGCCGGGTTCTGTCCACGGGTGCCTCACGGCCTCCCGATGGGCGGTCATCCATCTAGGCCTGCCGTTGCCGGCAGGCTCCAGCGGTCTACCCGCAGGCTCGGGCGGGCCGCCCTCGAACGCCTGCGCGGAGCGGCGGCGGACCGCCGCTCCTTCTTGACCTAGCTCCGGGTGGGGTTTACCGAGCCACGCCGGTCACCCGGCGTGCTGGTGGTCTCTTACACCACCGTTTCACCCTTACCGGCGCGAACGCCGGCGGTCTGTTTTCTGTGGCACTGTCCCGCGGGTCACCCCGGGTCGCCGTTAACGACCACCCTGCCCTGTGGAGCCCGGACGTTCCTCGGCGACGGAGTCTCCCCCGCCGACGCGACCGCCCGGCCGACTCGTCCGTCGTGCCAGGAAGTGTAGGCGTCCGGCACATGGACCCCCTCGCCATCGGGTACCGGACGTCGATCAATGCACCACACCCGAGGGAGGAGGACGACGTGGGACTGATCTCGGGACTCGTGAAGGCCAACCTGCTCAAGCGGTTGTTCAGCCGGTTCAGCCGGCGCGCGCGCTGACGCCCTGCGCCCCGCCCTGCAGCACCGTGGGCGCCCCCGGGGCGACCTGACCATCGCCGGCGTTCTGCCCTCGCCGGCTCCGCAACTGGTCTGCGTCTGAACTCGTCGCCTCGATCCGACGTAACCCCCGCCGCTGACGTGCGGGAAGTGTCGTACCCCCGGCCTAGCCTGCGGTCATGTCGTCGGTGGCGAGCTTCCAGGTGGGGGTGGGGGTGTCCCTGGTGGACCCGCTGCCCTCGCCCTGGG